>PUNN01000070.1 GCA_003552605.1 Phycisphaeraceae bacterium | reverse complement strand
GGCTGCGTCAGCGGCTTCCGGGGGTGTCTGCAGCCGATGGCCATGACGGCCTGCGATTGGGGGTTCGCCGCATGGCCATCAGCCGCCCCCGGAAAGACGGCTGCTGACCATGCCACCCAAGCTACATGCGTTCGCCCTGCTTGATGGTGCCGTCGCGTGGCATGAGGGGCTGCGCGGGCTGCCTGAGGAGAAGGCATGCCGGCCTGCCAAATAGACACCCCGCGGCAGGCGGCCGGCCTGCCATGGCAGGGGCGGGGACAGCAGGGCCTGACCCTTCCGTTAATATAAGCATCTGTAAAATAAATGGTTATGCCCTTTGGCGGTCGCAGGGCGCTTTGGCCTGCCACGGCACCGGGTTTGCACATGGTGGAGTGGTTGAAGGAGTGGTGCGCCATGGTGGATATGGTTTGCCAAGGCGATCCCACTGCCCCGGCCGGTGCCGGCTTGAGTGAGTCGGCAGGAGAGAACAGGGTGCCGGTTCAACGGTTCAATGTCCTGCTGACCGAGGACCGCGAGCACGCCAGCGAGCACTGGACGCAGCAGTTGGCCCGACTGCTCAGCCCGCAAGGGGTCCAGACGCTGCTGGTTCGCTCCGGTCACGAGGCCATCGAGTTGGCCGAGCGTTTGCCTGTTCACGCGGCGGTGCTGGATTTGGGTACCCCGCGTTCGGCCCGGCAGGGTGGCTCGGTGTCAAGTGACGCCGAGCCCGGCGGCTTGTGGCTGTTGGAGCTGATGCGCCGGCTGCCCAACCGTCCGCCGGTCGTCCTGCTGCGGCAGCCGGCGCTGAGCCGCCGCCAGGCCGAGCGCATCCTCGCCGAGGCACTGCGGCTTGGGGCGTTCTCCGTGCTTGAGAAGCCGGTCGGCATCGAGCAGGTGCTGACGGTCTTCCGCCGGCTCGTTGACCGTGAGTACAAGGGGCAGTGGCCCCTGAAGACTGAACAGAACTGACAAGACGGTTTGTCAGCAATCCCCCCTTTCCCCGTGCTGCCACGGCGCAGTGTGCGGGGTCGATTCGAAGGAGACGTGACAATGAAGATTCGCCCACTCGGTGACAGGATCCTGGTCAAGCGACAGGAGAGCGAGAACAAGACGGCATCGGGTATTTACCTGCCCGATACGGCCAAGGAGAAACCTCAGGAGGCGACCGTGCTTGCCGTCGGCGAGGGCCGCGTGCTCGACAACGGCAAGCGCTCCGGCTTCCAGGTCAAGGAAGGCGACACCGTTCTGCTGAGCAAGTGGGGCGGCACGGAGGTCAAACTCGACGATGAGGAGATGTTGATCCTCAGCGAAGGCGACCTGCTCGCCGTCGTGGAAGAGAAGAAGTAACCCCCGTGAGGGGGTGGCCGCCGGCACCCGTGGTGCCGCCGCGGCCGGCCCGTTCACCAACCCGCAAATCCGAACATAGACAGGAGAGCAACCCCAATGGCAGCGAAAACCATCAAGTTCGACCAGGAGGCCCGCGAGTCGATCCGCCGCGGCGTCCATAAACTCGCCAAGGCCGTCCGCACCACCCTCGGCCCCTCCGGCCGCGTGGTGATCCTTGAAAAGTCATTCGGCTCGCCCACGATCACCAAGGATGGCGTCACCGTCGCCAAGGAGATCGAAATCGAGGACGCCATGGAGAACATCGGCGCGCAGATGGTCAAGGAAGTCGCCTCGAAGGCGAGCAAGGATGCCGGCGACGGCACCACCACGGCCACCATCTACGCCGAGAGCATCTTCACCGAAGGGCTTAAGAACGTCACCGCCGGCGCCAACGCCAACCAGATCAAGCGCGGCATCGACAAGGCCGTGGATGCGATCGTTTCCGAACTCGCCAGTCGCAGCAAGACCATCACCACCAGCGATGAGATCGCACAGGTGGGCACCTGTGCTGCCAACCAGGATGAGAACATCGGCCGCATCATCGCCGATGCGATGGACAAGGTGGGCAAGGATGGAGTGATCACCGTCGAGGAGGGCAAGAGCCTCGACACCTACGTTGACCTTGTCGAAGGCATGCAGTTCGACAAGGGCTACCTCTCGCCGCACTTCGTGACCGACAATCAGTCGATGGAGTGTGTGCTCGAGGACGCCTACGTACTCGTGCATGAGAAGAAGATCTCCTCGGCCAAGGACCTCGTGCCGATCCTCGGCAAGGTGGTTGAGGCTGGACGGCCGGCCCTGATCATCGCCGAAGATATCGACGGTGAAGCCCTTGCCACGCTGGTGGTCAACCGCCTCCGCGGTACGCTGAAGGTCTGTGCCGTCAAGGCCCCGGGCTTTGGCGACCGCCGCAAGGCCATGCTCGAGGACATCGCCACGCTCACCGGCGGCCGGGCGCTGATGGAAGAGCTCGGCGTCGACCTCGAGAAGCTCGAGCTGACCGACCTCGGGCAGGCCAAGAAGATCATCGTGGACAAGGAGAACACCACGATCGTCGAAGGCGCCGGCAGCAGCGATGCCATCAAGGGCCGGATCGATGCGATCAAGGCCGAGATCGACCGCACCACCAGCGACTATGACCTCGAGAAGCTCCAGGAGCGGCTGGCCAAGCTCTCCGGTGGCGTGGCGCAGATCAACGTCGGCGCGGCGACCGAGTCGGAGATGAAGGAAAAGAAGGCACGCGTCGAAGATGCGATGCACGCCTGCCGCGCGGCGGTGGAAGAGGGTGTGCTGCCCGGCGGCGGTTCCGCCGTCCTGCGTGCCCGCAAGGCCCTCGAGGCCGTCCGCAAGCAGGCCGTGGCCGATGAACGAATCGGTATCGACATCGTCGACCGCGCCCTGTCGGCCCCGATCAAGCAGATCGCTCAGAATGCCGGCCTTGATGGCTCGGTCGTGGCGTCCAACGTCGAGAACAAGGATGAGTTCAGCTACGGCTTCAATGCCCTGAGCCATGAGTACGGTGACCTGGTGAAGATGGGCGTGATCGTGCCGACCAAGGTCGAGCGCATCGCCCTGCAGAACGCCGCCTCCATTGCCGGCCTGCTGCTGACCACCGATGCCGTGGTCGTCGAGCACAAGGACAAGGAGAGCAAGAAGGCTGGTGCCGGGGCGCCCGGCATGGACGACATGGACTATTGATCCACGTCGCTGGCAGACAACCACGAACGCGAAAGGCCCGGACGCTTGCCGTCCGGGCCTTTTCTTTGCACCCTGTCCTGACTGACTCTTGCTGACCGGGTAGCAGTAGCCTTCTCTGCGAGCGCGGACGCTTGCGCGCTCACCGGCGGGAAAAACGCTTCTACCACAGATGATTCACGCCCCGCGGCTGGTGACCACTTCAAACGAAGAACCCATCCACAACTCAAACCAGTAGGCGAGGAACTGGTACGGCGCGTACCGTGCGTAATGTCGCTCGATCCGGCGGCGCCATCCGGCGTTGGCAGCAGCGCCGGTGGGGATCGGCCAGCCGAGGTGCTCGCGGCAGTGGCGGACCGTTTCCGTGTCGATCGCGAGGTGGTCGTACCGGCCGAGCAGCATCAGCAGGTTCGCCGCAGCGTAGGGTCCGACACCCCGGACCGCCCTCAATCGTGCGCGAAGTTCCACCGTGCTCAGATGCTCATCCGCCAGTGCGGACAGGTCTTGCTGGCCTGAAGCTACGGTTCGGGCCAGTGCGATCACCCACGGGGCGCGATAGCCGATGCTCGTCCTCTGTTTCAGCCGGTTGGGGGACTGCGCGGTGAGCTGCTGTGGCGTGGGAAAGGCCCCTTCACCGAACCGCTCACATAGCTGTTCGTTCATGCGGCAGGTGTTTGTCCATGCGACGTTGCAGCAGGTCATGGTCTTGACGATATCCTCGAATATCGTCGGTGATCGAAACAGGCGGTCAAACCCCGCGCGCCGGGCAGCGGGATGCAGGCGGTGCCATTCGGTGAAGTCCTCTTCAAGCCGCAGCATCCGCTTCACCTGCTGGCGCACCTCCGCCT
>PUNN01000119.1 GCA_003552605.1 Phycisphaeraceae bacterium | reverse complement strand
CTCGAGAATCGGCTCGACCTGCGCGTGTCCCTCGAACAGGTCTATGATTCACAGCGAAGGGTGGCGCTTGCCGCCGACCGGTTGCGGGCCGAGTTGACGCTGTTCGGCGGGGCCGACCTCGGTCAGCGCCGGGCCTCGCCGAGCGCGGCCGAGCGTGGCACCAACCTCTCGTTGCGGCCGGATCGGGGCTTTTACGAGGCGGTGTTGACGCTCGACCTGCCACTCGATCGGCGTGCCGAAGCCCATGCCTACCGCGACAGCTTCATCAGCCTCGAGCGGGCGGCGCGTGACTTTCAGTCCCAGGAGGACCAGGTCAAGTCCGAGGTGCGAGATGGGTTGCGCAACCTCGTCGAATCGCGTGAGAGCCTGCGGATTCAGGCACAGGCCGTGGCGCTCGCGGAACGGCGGGTCGAGAGCACGGAATTGTTCCTCCAGGCCGGTCGTGCTGAGATTCGGGACCTGCTCGATGCCCAGGAGAGCCTGCTGACGGCGCAGAACGCGCTGACCGCGGCCCTGATCGACTACCGGCTCGGCGAGATCGAGCTTCAACGCGACATGGGTGTGCTGATGGTGGCACCCGATGGCACGTGGACCGAGTTCGATCCCGAGGCGGATGGTGAGGCTGAACAACCCGAAGCTGAAAACGGCCCCGAGATGGGCCGGAGCAATGACCGAACGCAGCCAGCCCGCGATGGGATTGCTGCCGTAGAAGGAGACTGACCATGGCCCCCCGGCGCTACACCGCCACAATCTATTTCTGGCTCATCGCGGCCTTGGTGCTGATCACCGGTGGCGGCGTTGTGGCTATCACACGCAACAACACATCGGGCGATGCCGGGCCGGTCGGGCCGACATTCACCGTGCGCCAGGGACCGCTGCTGATCAGCGTCTCGGAGCGCGGCACGATCCAGGCACGCGAGCAGCTCACGCTCTCGAGCGAGGTCGAAGGCCAGAACCAGATCATCTACCTGATCGAGGAAGGCACGCAGGTCGAAGCCGGTGACCTGCTCGTCGAGCTCGATGTGAGCAACCTCCAGGACCGGCAGGTGGACCAGCAGATCCGCGTGCAGAACACTGACGCTTCGCTGATCCGCGCCCGGGAAAACCTCGAGGTCACGCGCAGCCAGGCCGAGAGCGATATTGCCCGCGCCGAGCTCGATTACGAGTTCGCCAACGAGGATCTGCGTCAGTTCAAGGAGGCTGACTTTCCCAAGCAGAAGATGGAAGCGGAGAACCGCATTCGGCTGACCGAGGAGCAATTCAAACAGGCCGAGCAGACCCTGGCCTGGAGCGATCGGCTGCTGACTGACCGTTTCATCTCCGATACCGAGCGTGACCGGGACTTTCTGGCCTACCAGCGTGCCGAGGTGGATGTCCAGGTGGCGCGCGAAGAGCTGAACGTGCTCGAGAACTTCACCTACCATCGCCGCCTTCGCGAGTTTGAAAGCGAGGTCGATCAGCGGCGGATGGCGCTTGAGCGAGTCAAACGCCGCGCCGCGGCTGACATCGTCCAGGCCGAGGCCGAACTGAGGGCCCGCAAGGCCGAGCACGAGCAGCAGACCGCGCGCCTCGAGCGTATCGAGGAGCAACTCGAGAAAGCCCGCATCTACGCTCCCCGCGAAGGCATGGTCGTTCATGCCACCACGGGGCAGCGCGGACGGGAGCCGCTCGAAGAGGGACAGATGGTTCGCGAACGCCAGGACCTGATTCTTCTGCCCACCGCCAAGCGAATGATGGCCGAGATCAAGATTCCTGAATCGAGCCTTGCCAGGGTCCGTGTGGGCATGCCGGTCCGCGTCCGCGTCGACGCCCTGCCGGGTCAGAGCTTCCGTGGCACCGTCGCCCGCATCGCGCAGATGCCCGACTCCCAGAGTTGGTGGTCCAACCCGGACCTGACGCTGTTTACCACTCATGTGCATCTTGATTCCGTGGACGAAAACGTCCGCACGGGCATGACCTGCCAGGCCGAAATCGTCGTCGACCGGCTCGAAGATGCCGTGTATGTGCCCGTCCAGGCGATCGTACGGGTTGAGGGGCAACCCACGGCTTATGTCGTGGGGCCGCGCGGCCGGCTCGAACCGCGGCGGGTTGAACTCGGGCTCGATAACAACCGCGAGGTGCATATCAAGAGCGGGTTGAGCGCGGGCGAGGTGGTATCGCTGACACCACCGCTGACCGATGACACCCGACCCTTCGACCCCGAGGGCGAAGCCGAAGAGGAGGTCGCTGCCGACGGCGCCGGCGCCGAAGCTTCGGAGCAGACCCCCACCACGGCGGAAGACGAAGCTGATGATGCTGCAACGACGCCAACACCTGCCGATGAGCAGCGTGAGCGTGCCCGCCGCGCGATGGAGAACCTTACCGATGAACAGCGTCAGCAGCTTCGCGACATGACGCCTGAGCAGCGTCGCGAACTGAGACAACGGATGCAGCAGTCCGCCGGAGACGGTGCTGATGAATCGGCGCCGACTGCCCCGTCACGTGACCGGGGTGACGGGCCGCGCGGGGGCGGCCCCGGCGGTGGGAGGGGTGGAGACTCCCGATGATCGCTCCTACAGTGCCCCCCCGTTGAGACACACTCATAACGCAATTGCCGCGAGCGCAAGGAGACGCCCATGAAATCCCGGCGAAACACCGCGCGCATCTACCTCTGGCTCATTGTCGCCCTTGTCCTGGTCACCGGTGGTGGCGTGGTGGCCATCACACAGAACAATGGTGGAGCGGAGGATCATGACCACGATGCCACTTTCACCGTCGAGCAGGGGCCGCTGCTGATCAGCGTCTCCGAACGGGGCACAATCCAGGCCCGTGACCAGGTCACGCTCGCCAGTGAAGTCGACGGCCGCAGCCAGATCATCCATCTCGTGGACGAAGGCACCATTGTCGATGAAGGTGATCTGCTCATCGAGCTTGATGTCAGCGATTTGCAGGATGACAAGGTCGATCAGCGAATCAGTGTCCAGAACAGTGAAGCGTCGCTGACCCGCGCCCGGGAAGAACTCGAGGTCACCCGCAGCCAGGCCGAGAGTGATGTGGCCCAGTCGCGGCTCGATTACGAGTTCGCCGTTGAGGACATGCGGCAGTTCAAGCAGGCCGAGTTCCCCCGCGACCGGATGGAGGCGGAAAACGCCATCCGGCTGGCCGAGGAGGAGTTCAAGCAGGCAGAGCAGACGCTGGCCTGGAGCGAGCGGCTGCTCGCCGACCAGTTCATCTCCGATACCGAGCGTGACAGCGACTATCTGGCCTATCAGCGCGCACGCATCGATGTGGAAGTGGCCCAGGAGGAATTGCACGTACTGGAAAATTTCAACTACCACCGCCGGCTGCGCGAGCTCGAGAGCGAAGTGGACCAGACCCGCATGGCCCTGGAACGGGTCAAGCGCAACGCCACCGCCGATATCGTGCAGGCCGAGGCCGAATTGCGCGCACGCCAGGCCGAGCATGAACAGCAGGTCGACCGGCTCGAGCGCATCGAGGAGCAGATCGAGAAGGCACGTATGTACGCCCCGCGCGAAGGCATGGTCGTTCACGCCACCACGGGGCAGCGGGGCGAGGAGCCGCTGGAAGAAGGTCAGGAAGTGCGCCAGCGCCAGGAGTTGATTCACCTTCCCACGGCCGAGCGGATGATGGCGGAAATCCAGGTGCCGGAATCCAGCCTCGCCCGCGTACGTGAGGGCCTGCCGGCCCGGGTGCGCATTGATGCGCTGCCGGGGCAGGACTTTCGGGGCGAACTCGCCCACATCAACCAGATGCCCGATGCCCAGAGCCGCTGGGCGAACCCCGACCTGACACTGTTCAGTGCCGAAGTCCATATGGATGGCGTTGATGACAACGTCCGCACCGGCATGACCTGCCAGGCCGAAATTGTCGTCGACCGGATCGAAGATGCCGTGTACGTGCCCGTCCAGGCGATCGTCCGCGTCGATGGCCAGCCGATGGCCTACGTCATCACCGGTGAAGGTGGCCTCGAACCACGACCGGTGGAACTGGGCATGGACAACAACCGCGAGGTACACATCGTCAGCGGCCTGAGCCCGGGTGAGGAGGTCACCCTCACGCCGCCGTTGACCGATGACACCCGCCCGTTCGACCCCGAGGCGGAAGCGGAAGCCGAGATGGAAGACGGGATCGAAGGCGATGAGCCGCGCGATGCACCTGCGCCTCCCACGCCCGACGGCAGCACCGGTGGTGCAGTGCAAGACAGGAGTGCTCAATGACCAGCCAGTTGACCGATGCCGGCCCGGCCACGGCGCCTGCGGCTGAAGCTTACGCCGCCGGCGGCGATGATGAACGACCGCCCATCGGTGCGCCGGTGGTCGTGCTCGAGGATGTGCATAAGCACTATCCAATGGGCGACCAGGTCGTGCGCGCGCTCAATGGTGTGAGCCTCGAGCTTCGCCGGGGCCAGTTCTGGGCGATCATGGGCCCTTCCGGATCGGGCAAGAGCACGATGCTGAACCTGCTGGGCTGTCTCGACCGGCCCACGAGCGGGCGCTACGTGCTCAATAACCACGATGTCAGCGATATGAGCGATGATGAACTGAGCGACATCCGCCTTCGTGAGCTCGGTTTCATCTTCCAGAGCTTCAACCTGATCCCCCAACTGACAGTGCGCGAGAACATCGAGTTGCCCCTCTACTATCAGGGCTGGCCTGCCGCCGCGAGTCTCCAGCGTGCCACGGAAACGGCCGAGCGTGTGGGCCTCGGCGACCGGCTCGGCCACCGGCCCGCCGAATTGTCCGGCGGTCAACAGCAGCGCGTGGCCGTGGCCCGTGCGCTCGCTTCCGACCCGCAGGTGCTGCTTGCCGATGAGCCAACGGGCAACCTCGACACGTCCACCGGGCAGATGATCATGAAACTGCTCAGCGACCTCAACGGGCAGGGCAAGACGATCATCCTCGTCACACACGAGGCCGAGATCGCCGCGTGGGCCCGTGGCCGGATTCACATGCGCGATGGCGGGATCGAGCGTATCGAGGGCGATGGCTGATGGCACTGATGAAGATCGTCCGTGATGTGAAGCTCGGGGCGAAGACATTGCTGCTGCACAAGCTGCGGTCGATGTTGACCATGCTGGGCGTGGTGTTCGGCGTGGCGAGTGTCATCGCCATGCTCGCGGTGGGCGAGGGTGCCAGCCGGGAAGCGCTCGACCGCATCCGGATGCTCGGCAGCGACAACATCATGCTGCACAGTGTCAAACCGACCGAGCAGCCCGAAGACCGCGGCCAGCGGCAGCGCATTCTTTCCTATGGCCTGCACTACGAGGATGAACGCCGCATTCGCGAGCATTTCGAGCACGTGGTGCGCACCGCGCCGGTGAAGGAGATCCGCCAGGATGCCCGGCTAGGCGAGCGAAGCCACGAGCTTCGTGTCATCGGCACGACATGGGCCTGGTTCGCGCTCGTGCCCCGGCCGGTTATTGCCGGCCGCGTCCTGGCCGAGCGTGACATGGACCAAACGAGCAATGTCGTTGTGCTCACCGAGCACGGCGCCCGTCGCCTGCTCGCCACGGAACAGACCATCGGCAACCGCATCCGCATCGGTGACGGCTATTACGAGGTCATCGGCATCGTGCAGAATGAAGAGGCCAGCGGTGAGACCCAGATTCCCGACAGCCGCGTCGATGCCTACATCCCCCTGCCCGTGGCACGGGAGCGTTTTACCGACTTCCATGTGCGGCGAAGCGCCGGTTCGATGGAACGGGAACGGGTCGAGCTGCACCGCATCATTGTGCAGGTCAACGACAACGAACACGTGGAATCGACCGCGGCGGCGATCGAACGGATGCTGGCGAACAACCACCCCAACGGCGACTACAGCATCCAGGTGCCGCTGCAACTGCTGCGCCAGGCTGAAGAGCAGCAGCGGATATGGAATTGGACGCTGGCCTCGGTCGCCGGCATCAGCTTGCTTGTCGGCGGTATCGGCATCATGAACATCATGCTCGCCTCGGTCACCGAACGGACACGCGAAATCGGCGTCCGCCGTGCGATCGGAGCGAAGAAGCGGCAGATCGTCTCACAGTTTCTCATTGAAACGCTGCTGCTTGCCGGCCTTGGCGGACTCGTGGGCATCGCCGTCGGCCCGCTCCTGGCAGATCGAATCGAGTCGCTCTCGGGCATTCCAACCATTGTGCCTACCTATGCCATCTTGCTCAGCGTGGGCATCAGCGTCACGGTGGGCGTGGCTTTCGGCCTCTATCCCGCCGCGCGTGCGGCCAACCTCGACCCGATCGTTGCCCTCCGGCATGAATGATGTCGCACGGGGGCGATGCCCTGCAAGGCCCCTGTCCGCAGGCAAGCAGTCGCGGGCGCGTCACTTTCACTCACGGGGGCTTGACAGCCCGCTGGATCAGCCTCCCCGCTTACCTGGCAGAACCGCAGGGGAGTGAGAAGCGCCATACCGCTCAATCGATCCCCGCATCGATCAGTCGTTCGGCAAGCTCGATAGCCTGCTCCCCCATCGTCTCCGGGTCGTAAACGATCCGCTCGAGCAAGCGGCAGGCACCGGCGGTATCGTCCAGTTCCATGTGGGTAATCGCAAGGCTCAGAACCATCTGTCGCCGCTCACTGACCGAAAGCAGGTCAAGCTCATCCGCCGCATGGTCAAGCGCTTCCCTCGCCGCGGCTGCATCACCAGCTTCGGCCCGGGCCCGGGCAAGGGCAACCCACGCGGTGTATCGTGAACGCGGGTGATTCAGCCGCGACAGGATTTCGAGGGCGCGGTCTTCATGGCCCATTTCGGCTTCGAGTCCGACCAGCGGGGGGATACTGCTGATCTTGAGTCGCAACTGGTCCCGCCGATCGGGGCCACTTCGTCGCCATATCTCCAGGGCTTCGGTCGATGCGTTCCGTGCCCCCTCATGGTCGCCATCTTCGAATCGGAGTTGGGCGAGGTCGCCGAGCAGGCAGATGCGTCCCCAGGTGAAATCGAAGCCGCGTCGGGGATCGGCGCTGCTGCTGCCGCCGGCACCACCGGTCTGTCGCGCCTCCCACCGGGTTTCAATGCGGCGAAGCATGGCCAGCCGTTTCTCAATGGCCTCGGCATCTGCCGGCCGATCACGCTCAGCGAGGTGCGTGGCCAGGTGGCGCAGCACCATGGCCTGCCTGCGCGTTGAACCCTGCTGTTCAAGCCGCGCCAGGGCCGCATCCAAGTGACCGAGTTCAGCCTGTACACGGATCAGTTGCATTTCTGACCAGCGATGTTCACGGTCTCTCTCCGTCGGGGCCTCTGCGTGTACCCGCCAGGCGGTCTCAAGGCATTGCTCGGCCTCTTGCTGGAAATCCCAGGCTGCCCAAAGGCGGGCGAGGTCCAGAAGCATTCTCATCCGTCCATCGTACGATTCGATGGATTCGACCTGCGGCACGAGGTTGCTCAGCACAGGCTCGACCTGTGTCCGCGGAACCTCGGCGCCGGCGCCGACAATCGCCTCGAGCAGCACCAGCGCCCCAGCGGGGTGGTCGAGTTCCCCGGCCAGCGTCACCACGCGCTCTGCCCGCTCAGCCTCAATCATCCCCGTTCCGAGCAGCCGCAGGGCGTTGGTGTCCTCAGGTGCGACCAGGGAGATGAACCGTTCCATCTCTGCTTCGGCGCCAAGATTGGCCGCCGCGACGGCAAGTCGTGCATAGGCCGCCCCCGTGTTATCCGGCTCGACCGCATCGATCTCGGTCATGGCCCGTGCCATGGCACGGGTTGCTGCATCCGTCCGACCGTCGCGGGCATGGATGCGGGCGATGCGAGCAAGGATCTCGGTACGGACCGATGCATGCTCGGCCCGCTGGGCGAACTCCAGGGCCTTTACATCGTCACCACGCCGGGCATGCGCCAGCGCGAGCCGGCGAAGCATGGACGACTGTGTCGGGCCCTCCTGAGCTTCTGCATGCCGCTCGGCAATGGCGAGCAGTTGATCGACATCGATGCCCTTGCCGGGTACACAGGGGAAACTCGACCGACTGCCCAGCGTCCACAGCGCCAGTGCCACGGCGAGCAGCGACATGCCCCCAAGGACCCCGGCGAGCAGTAAAGTGCCGCGATTCATGACGATACGCGCTCCGGTCCCCGGCAGATGGATTCGGCAAGATTCGTGGGGAGGTGGATCATCGGCCCTGTCCCTCTGCTAATCCTCCCATCTGCGGACATGGCCGTCAATGGCTGGAAACCCGCGAGCAGGGCGAACGCATGTAGCTTGGGTGGCATGGTCAGCAGCCGTCTTCGGCTGATGGCCATGCGGCCCCCAGGGTTCAGCACGCCCTGAGCGCCTCGCGGCCTCGCATGGCCATCGGGCTGAAGCCCCGGAAAGCCCGCTGACACAGCCAGCCCCGGGGTTGCCGCCGCGGCGCGTGTCATGCGCCCCCGCATCGCGCTGCCTCCGACCTCGCCCCCGCTGGCCCTTTCTCCTATCTCCTGACACCTGATGCGCATATGCACTCAGGTCTGCTATGATCTTACGTCTCATAGGATGATTCATTGCGATGGATGCCGATCATGAAAGCGACCACACGCCTCCAGGCCCCGACGAAGCACCAGCTCATCGCCGAGGAACTGCGTCAGCAGATCGTCAGCGGCAAGCTCGCCCCGGGGGCGCGTCTGCCCACGCGGACGATCCTCGAGCAGCGATTCGACGCCAGTCGCCAGACCGTACAGCAGGCCTTCGACCTGCTCAGCAATGAAGGCTTCGTCGAGCCGCGCGGCCGACAGGGCACTTTTGTGGCCGAGCGGCCGCCGTTCCTCAGACATTACGCCCTCATCTTCCCCCATCGTCCCCACGAAGGCCGCGGATGGCCGAGATACTGGACGGCGATCTTTCACGAGGCCCAGGCGTTGCAACGAACCGGCAGATGCCGGTTCACCCCGTTCTACGGCAGCGACTCGGACCCGGCCCACACCCTCTACATGGGCCTCGAACACGCCGTGGCCAACCACCAGGTGGCGGGCCTGATCCTGGTGTGTACCCCCCGCGGACATCATCAGCACATCGCCTTCGAGGAGTCGACGCTGCCACGGGTGCTGCTGGCGCCGCATGCCGACCTGCCGGGCACGATGATCCTCGGCCCGGACCCCAACAGCTTCCTCGATCGCGCTATTGCCTGCATGGCGGAGCGCGGCCGGCGGCGCATCGGCCTGCTATTTCAGGAAATGGATGAACTCGAAGCCACGCAGGCCGCGACCACCGCCCGGACCAGGTGCGATCAGCTCGGCCTTGACCTCCAGTTCGAGTGGATTCACGGCTGCAATCCGCTTACCCCCCACTGGGCGGCGCGAAGCATGGCCCTGATGGCCTGCCTGCCGGATGCGGAGCGACCTGATGGGCTGATCATCTGCGATGACAACCTCGTGGAACAGGCGATCCGGGGGCTGGTGCGCGGTTCAAAGCAAACCGTCACCCCCGGCAAGGACATCGACATCATCGCCCACGCCAATTTCCCCTGGATTCCCCAGGTCGATTACCCGGTCACCTGGCTCGGCTTCAACATGCGAGAGCTTGTGAACACCTGCATCGAAAACATCGAGTTGCAGCGCCGCGGCGAGAACCCGCCGTCCAATACGAGCCTCAAGGCCGTCTTCGAGCACGAGGTGCCATAGCGTGCGTCAGCCACAATGGCATGGACCCCGACGTCACGCCACCGATCTCACGGGCCTCCCCGAATCGGGCCACGCCACCTCTGGTGGCTTTCCCGTTGGACCGCCATGCGGGATGCCGGGTTACCCGAGCGCATCGCGCTGTTCTTTCACCGTCCGGGCTTCCTTTTGAAGATCGGCCAGTTGCTGGCGGGTCTGCTGAACCAGTTCCGCCGGGGCGCGGTCGACGTAGCCCTTGTTGTTGAGGCGCGATTCGAGCCGGCCGATGCTGTTTTCCAGTTCCTTCAGCCGCTTCTCGAGCCGCTGCCGCTCCTGTTCGGGATCGATCAAACCATGAAGGTAGAGTTCGATGCGCCCCGCGGTGGTCGCCGCGGCATCCGCCGGCCGGTCGGATTTCGGGCCGACATCGCCAAGTTCCACATTCGCGAGTGTCTCGATCAGCGGACGAAGCACCAGGGTCCGCTGCGCCATCGCCGCTGGTGCGCGGCCGGAGCAGGTCAACTTCTGTCGCGGTGGAACCTTGTACTGCGTTCGCACCTGCCGTACCGCCGAGACCAGCGACTGCACGAAGCCGAACTGCTCCTCCGCCTCCCCGTCCCGCATCCCCGGGTCCGGATCGGGCCACGCGGCGCAGACCAGCAGGTCACTGCCCGCAGGGGCCATGCCCGGTACGCCGCGGTGTGGCACCACCGCATTCAAACGCTCCCACAGCCGCTCGGTGACAAACGGCATCCCCGGATGCAGCAGCCGCAGCGTCGCATCGAGGCACGCCGCAAGCACCGCACGCTGCGCAGCATTCTGCTCGACTGTGGGCTTGATCGCCTCGATGTACCAGTCGCACAGATCACCCCAGGTGAAGTCATAGAGCATCTGCGCGTAGACGTTGAACTCGTACTGCTCGAGCGCCGTATCCACGCGGCCGATGGTTTCCACCAGCCGCGAAAGAATCCAGTGGTCAGCCACGCCGAGTTCGCCGGCATCGGCAAGCGGTCCGGTGGCACCGGCGGCCTCGAGCCGGCCGAGGGCAAATCGCACCGCGTTCCAGAGTTTGTTGGCGAAGTTGCGGCCGTAGTCGAACTTCGAACTGGTGTTACGCGCCAGCGGCATCGCTTCGCTCGGCACCGCCTCACCCGAGGCGTAGCCGTAACCACTGACCATCTTCTTCCCCTTGGCGAAGGGTGACTCCTGGACCGGCGCGGCGACCTTGAAGTTATTGCGGATGGCGATGGTCTCCGGCGTGAAAATCTTCTCCGTGTACGGGCAGATGAGATCCACCGGCATCCGCACATCCTGCGTGTGTGTGGTCATCTGCGCGAGGGTGAACCGCATCGCATCGGCACCGTGGCTGTGGATGATATCCAGTGGATCAACACCATTGCCGAGCGACTTGCTCATCTTCTGCCCCTCGCCGTCCTGGATCATCGCGTGGATGAACACATCATAGAACGGCAGGCAGTTGCGCAGGTAGAGGTTGAACATCACCATGCGCGACACCCAGAGTGTGATGATCTCCCGCGCGGTGCAGAGCGTGTTGCCCGGATTCCACTTCTCGAGTGTCAGCTTGCCTTCAGGAAATGCCTCTGGAAAACCTTCCGGATCGGGCCAGCCGAGGGTCGAGATCGGCCAGAGGGCTGAACTGAACCATGTATCCAGCACATCCGGATCCTGTTCAAAACCGCAGGTTTCCAGAAGCTGAATGATGTCATGTTCATAGACATCGGAGGCCTCATTGCTCTCATCCCTTACACACACGTAAACGGTGAAGCCCCCCTCATGCGGTGCTGCATTGAGAAATCGGCCCGGGTCCCCATCGGCCACGAACCGGCTGCACACCTGGCCATGCGTTTCCTCGAGGCTCCAGAGCCGATCCGACAACTCATCCTGCATCGCCGCTTCCTCTGATCCGATTCCGGACCCGGTGAACTCGGCGCGGCTCTCGTAATGGCGGCTCCATACCGGGATGCGATGGCCCCACCAGAGTTGGCGGCTGATGCACCAGTCGCGGATGTGCTCATGCCACTGCTGATAGGTGCGGGCGTACCGCGGCGGGTAGAACGTCAGCCAGCCGCGCTCGAGGTGGTTCAGCGTGGGCTGACCGCCTTCATCAGCGAACGGATCGCCTTCCTTCCATGTGCATCCTTCCGTCGGGCCACGCTGGCCGGGGTTGAGCACCCGCAGCGCTGCGCCCGCGAGCCGGTCATCGGTCACGCGCACGTACCACTGATCGGACAGGTACGGCTCGATGGGCACATGCGACCGATAGCTGTGGCCGACGCTGTGACGGTAGGGCCGCACCTGTGGCAGGAGCCCCTGCTTGTCAAACCAGTCGACGATGAGCTTGCGGGCCTCGAAGCGGTCCTTGCCGAGAAGTTCCTCAACAAACGGATCGACGCGGCCACTGTCGAATTCCTCGGACGGCCAGCCATGTCCGCGGCTGATGCGGCCATCCGGGCCGAGGACGTTGATCACCGGCAGCGGTGGGTTCTGTCGCAGGCCGATCTCCCAGTCGTTGGGGTCGTGGGCCGGGGTGACCTTGAGAAAGCCCGTGGCGAAAGATGCCTTGTCATCAGCTTCATCACCTTCACCCGCATCAGCATCGCCCTCCGGCATGATGACATATTCATCGGCCACGATGGGGATGACCCGGTTGACAATGGGTAGCCGCACATGGCGGCCAAGCAGCGAGGCGGCCCGGGGGTCACGCGGATTGATCGCCACGGCCGTGTCGCCGAGCATCGTCTCCGGCCGGGTGGTGGCCACAGTGACAAACTCACCACTGTCGCCGCCGTCTTCGTTGAGGATCGGGTACTGCATGTACCAGAAGTGGCCGTCGATCTCGAAGCTCTCGACCTCATCATCGGCCAGCGCCGTCTGCGTGACCGGGTCCCAGTTGACCAGCCGCTTGCCACGGTAGATCAGGCCATCGGCGAACAGTCGGAAGAAAGCCTCGCGCACCGCCGCAGCACATATCGGGTCCATGGTGAACCGCTGCCGCGGCCAGTCGCAGGAGCAGCCCATGGCCACGAGCTGCTCGGTGATCCGCCGTTCGTACTCATCCTTCCACGCCTGCACCTTCTCGACGAACTGCTCGCGGGTGAAGTCGATGCGGCGCTTCCCTTCCTCCGCCTGCACCCGTTTTTCCACCACGGTCTGCGTGGCGATGCCGGCATGGTCGGTACCGGGCATCCACACGGTGTTGTAGCCTTGCATCCGCCGCCACCGGATGAGAATATCCTGGAGCGTGTTGTTCAGCGCATGGCCCATGTGCAACGCCGCGGTGACGTTCGGCGGCGGGATGACGATGACGTAGGGCTCGCGATCGGGGTCAGGCACCGCGTGGAAGGCGTTGGCCGCGTTCCACTTCTCGAGCACCCCCGGCTCGACCTGTTTCGGCTGGTAGGTCCGGGCAAGGTCCTCGGCGGTGGGGGCGGTGGGGGTGGCAGATGCATTGGTGGAAGAACGTGTCATGATGAAACTCGAATTCTGTACAGCCGCGGCGGTTGGCATGCAGCCGCCGCCGTATCCGGCCGCTTCAGGGTATCCGGCCGCTTCAGGGTTACGGGGCACTTCGTCGCAGACAGTGTAATCGGGGCGCCGGCATTGGGGGGCATCAGCCGCAGGGCCGGCGAGTTGAGCCCTGGAATCGAGCGAGCGGCGTCCCCGCGGCAATCCCGCGACCCGCCCTGCCGCCGATCACCGGCTGGGCCGAATCCGTGGCGGAACCAGGCGGATGAGGGGGGTGTGGGGGTCGTCCCCTCAAATCACAGCGACGCTGAACGGGTCGTCGGGCTCGAACATCAACCTGAGTATACCACCGGCCCCGCAACCCCACCAAGGCGGCGACACTTCGCCCCGGGGCAAACGCGTGTAGCAGCCAAGCCGGGCGGCATGTTCAGCAGCCGTCTTCGGCTGAGGGCCATGCGGCGAACCCCCCTGTCACGGGCCGCCTGGCAATCACCCAAGTCAAACCGGCGTGCGCCATCCCATGGCACGAAGGGCACACCAGCCGGCCCGCGCCTCAAAGACCTGAAACGCCCCGCCCGCACCGGCCGCGGCGACCGCAAGCCAGACCCACGGCGTGTCGATGGCCCCTGCCACGGCCAGCACCGCAAGCACCGCCGCGACCACAAGGCATAACACCCCGCCGATCAGGCGGACCAACTTTCCGCGAGCATCAATGTTGCATTGCATCATGCTGAAGGGTAGGCCGGTGGAACGATCAAACGCCAATCGAGCCCAAACCCGCCAGACATGCCGCGGAGGGTGGGCGAAACTGCTGCCTGTCGACATGCACAGGCACGCGGAATCGCTCTATCTGAGCACTCGGCGCCCGTTGCCACGTGGTCGGCGCCGACCGGCATATCCGCCAAGGGTCAGCACACCGAGCAAAGCCAGCGCTCCACTGGCGGGCTCGGGAATGGCACCCACTTGGGGCGGTGGGTCCGTCGGCGGCATGTCCTCGCCATTGTCACTGAGTTCGGCCAGTGCGGTGTCACCCGGGAAAATGCGCGTCTTAACCGTCAACTCCCATAGCCCTGAGTCGAGTTGCCCCGCAGCTTCCCAGCCGGCGGCAAGCTGCCAGTCTCCGCTCCCGATTGATGTAATGTTGTAATCGTCGTCGACGGATGCATGGAAGGCATCAATCCAGCGAAAGATGGACAGGTCATCCTTCTGGGCTTGATCATTTTCACCATCGAAGAGCTTTTCTTGCCCGGACTTACCGGAACTGTTCGAGTCGGGATCTTCGAACTTGAGATGAGAATCATCCCTTCGATCCTCCTCCCCCTGCTTGATGACTACGTAGTTGCCTTCCCGCGGCAAAACAAGCGTATAGATGATTTCCGCATTGCTGTCGTATCGCATAAACAGGTCTGCAAGAATCTGCGGATTGGGGTGGGAAGATGCCTGCATCGACAGCCACATTGGCGCGATCCAGTCATCGGTCAGGTTCCACCCGGTGATATACCCATCAACGACTACATCGCCTACAGGGTCGAGATCACCCGTATCAATGAGAATACCCCGTACCGGAACTGAAATGCACAGAACGGCCAACGCCACGATGGGCGCCACCGATACTCGACTTGCATACGTTTTCATGGCTTTCTCTCCACGTTGTGGCCAGATGAGTTGTCCAGTAGCACGACCCTGCGTTGGTGAGTTCGAGAGGTGGCCACACGGACCAGACGGGGCGGTATACGTGCCGGCCCCCGTGGCCAATTTCAGAACACGATGGAGATTATCCCCCCACGATCGCAATGTCCAGTCATTCTTGAGGCAACTTCCATAATTCTTAGAAGAAAATAAAAGAGGGCAAAAAGATATAAAGGGATGACTGGATTTACATCGACTCGCCGACGCCACCCCCCAACTCGCGCCACGCCTGCTCGATCACCTGCGCCCGCATCTCGCCGAACACCTCCACCGCGCCCACCGCCGTGGGCAGCACCAGCCGGATGCGGGAATCGGCAACTTTCTTGTCAAGTGCCATCGCCGCCATCAAGGCATCGACCGCCGGGGGATGCGACAGGTAAGTAGGCAGGCCCGCGCGCTTGAGCAGGGGCACAAGGCGATCGAGCACCGAGCGGTCAACCAGCCCCTCGCTGACCGCCAGCCGCGTGGCCGCGACCATGCCCAGGGCCACCGCTTCGCCATGGTGGTAGCTGTCCGCCGGGGCATCCCCGCCCGCCTCGCCGCCATCGCCCTGCCCCTGCACCGCCTCGATGGCGTGGGCGAAGGTGTGGCCGAAGTTCAGGTGCGCCCGCTCACCCGCCTCCTTCTCATCCGCCATCACCACCTGCGCCTTGATCTGCACGTTCCACCGCACCAATTCCGTCAGCGCTGCCGGCTCGAGCGCCAGCACCGCCTCGACGTTATTCTCAAGCCATTCGAATCGGGCCGCATCCCGGATCATCGCGTGCTTGATGCACTCGGCGAGGCCGCAGCGCAGCTCCCGCGTCGGGAGGGTGGTCAGCACCTGTGGGTCGATCACCACCCGCATCGGCTGATAGAAAGCGCCGATGAGGTTCTTGCCCTCGGGGACGTTCACCCCGACCTTCCCGCCCACGGAGGCATCGACCATCGCCAGCAGCGTGGTCGGCACCATCACCAGGGGCACCCCTCGCAGATAGGTCGCCGCGGCGAAACCGGCGGTATCCGTGAGAATCCCGCCCCCGAGGGCGACTACCGGGCTGCGGCGTTCCAGCCGGTCGCCAAGCAGCAGTTCGTACATGCTCCGCACGGTGTCGAGGCTCTTCAGCCGTTCGCTGGTGGCAAACACCCCATCGGTGACGGCGTAGCCCTCCCTTTCGAGGGCCTCGTGGGCCGCGGCGGCATGCGCGGCGGGAAGGCCGGCATCGCGCAGCAGCGCAGCGCAGCCATGTGGGGCCACCTCGCGAACCTGCTGCCCCAATCGAGACAACAGCCCCGCCTCAATGGCGACCTCGTAGCGATGGTGCGGTAACTCGATGGGAACTGTCGGCATGATCGGAGGATACCGAATCGCGGCGGAGCGGACATGTCGGGCGGCAGCGGTTCCGTAAGAGGGCTTGTATGAGGCGGCCGAAGTGCTTCCAATCAGGGCCAGTAGACCCGGGATGCTGATGCGAAGGTCGCAGGGGCCGCCGCCGCCGGGATCAACCGGCCAAGGGGATCACCCATCGACGGAGCCCTCAAGTTGGGTGGCACGCTAAACGAAATTGCCGCACAGCCACTTTTCCAGAATTGCTCTTCCGGGTCACTCGGGTAAGCACAGGGCGAACGCATCTAGCTTGGGTGGCATGGTCAGCAGCCGTCTTCGGCTGATGGCCATGCGGCGAACCCCCAATCACAGGCCGCCATGGCCATCGGCTGCGCTTCCGGGGGCAGCCGCTGACCATGCCACCCAATGCCGTCGACTAAGCGACGTCTTTTTTCTCGATAAACTTCTTCGTTTTCTTCACTTGCGCGTTGGTTGCCATGCGCATCTTTGGCTCACCAGGTGGCT
>PUNN01000120.1 GCA_003552605.1 Phycisphaeraceae bacterium | reverse complement strand
TGGCGGGTGGCATGGTCAGCGGCTTCCGGGGGCCATAGCCGATGGCCATGGCGGCCCGTGACAGGGGGCGCATGACACGCGCTGCGGAAAGTCGAGCATGGCTGGCTGTGTCAGTGGGCTGTCTTCAGCCCGATGGCCATGCGAGTCCGCTGGGCGTTTGGGGCGCCCGGAAATCTCGGGGCCGCATGGCCATCAGCCGAGGACGGCTGCTGACCGTGCCACCCGCCAGCCTCTCCGGAAAAACGGCTGCTGGCCACCCCACCCTCCCCCGCCTGCATGCGTTTACCCGGCCCCCAAAACCCTCAGGCCAAAGGTCCGCTGCGCGCCGGTATACTGGGCGTGCCGGGATGGGCGAAGCTCAGCGCTCTTCGGGCATCCGGGCGGTCGGCCATCCGACCGATGGTGATGTGAGCACTCAATAGGAGCGACAATCGAGATGTTCGTACACGCAGTGTATTTCTGGCTCAAGGATGACCTTGCCCCTGACCGCCGAACCGCCTTCGCCGAGGCGCTGCGGGGCTTGACCGCTATTGAATCGGTCCGCCATGGCTTTGTGGGAGTCCCGGCGCCGACCGATCGACCGGTCATCGATCGCAGCTACTCCTACGCCCTCACCGTGGTCTTCGATGATCAGGCCGGCCACGACCGTTACCAGGTGGACCCGATACACGAGCGGTTCGTTGAGCAGTACAAGGACTGCTGGGAGCGCATTGTGATCTACGACTCGGTGGAAGAGGGATAGCCATTCGAAAAGAGGGGCAGCGGAAAACTGGCCCGGCCTCGTTACAGACAGGTCCACACCATTGCCGGTGGTTCCATACGAAACGTTACCCCATGCCTGGCATCGCTCGCAGTTGGTTGCCGGGCGCGGTCCACTTTTGCCGTGGCCATCGCCGATGAAGTGGCATCACCTCTGAGCGGGTTGGGGCGGTGTGCGCATTTTCGGAAGACCGTAGACACCTGTCCGGGCGGTTCTGTCAAAGCGGATGGCTGACACGGTGGGAATGACGCTCGTGGCGCCGCGCCAAGGCAATAATCATGTGTCCCGGCCGTTGGACTGGCGATGGGATCCGCTGCTGGTGTGATCGTCACGGCACGATTGCGGTCTCATCCCGTGCTCCAACGATTGGAATCGGTCCATGCCCGGGCGCCGGCTCCCCGGCGCTTACAAACAGAGAAGGATTGTCAGATGAGCAACTTTGCTGGTTCGTGCGGCTTTCCGTCACACGGGTTCATCGTCGCCGTGGCCGTATGGTTCGTTGCTGGGGCCACCCCCGGGGCCCTTGCTGGCCCCGAGGTTGACCCCGGGGATGCCACGTGGCACATCGGCCTCAATGAACTGTGGGGGACCAACGACCAGGGCGAGGGTCGCAACCTCGATATCTATCCCGTCTTCGAGAACGGTGAGTGGGTGCGGGCCGTGGCCACCGCCCGACAGTTCAACACCTCGATCCACCTCTTCCGCGAGGCGGATATCGACTTCGATGGGGAGAAATTCTCCGGCACGCTCGAGGCCGTCATCACGCCCGACCCGTGGGTGCCCGCGGATGGACAGCCGATCGACCTCGTGGTCAGTATCGAAGGCGAACTCGTGCTCAGCGATGATGGCACGCAGCATTGGGTTCGTGGCAGCTACGAAGGCACGCTTGGCGATGAGGCGGTCGAGGGCAGACTCGGCGGGGGCGTGGGCGAGACCGAGACCGGCTGGGATGACAGCCGCTGGAACTTCCGGCTCAACCCCGTGCCGCACTATCAGGAAGAGAATCCCCCCATGCTGGATGTGAACCTCGGTGTGGCCGATGGCGAGGTCCATTGGGGCCGGGCGGGAATCACGCGGCGGCACAACCGTGATGCGCCACGGACCTGGTATTTCGATGTCGATGACCTGCAACTCGACGGCGCCACGGTCACCGGCACCTTCACGCTGCCCAACCGCGTGGTGGATTCGGCAGGCGATCCGGCGATCGAGCGGCAAGTGGAGTTCACCGGTCACCGGGTGCAGGGACTCAACGGGGGCGAAGCGCACATCGTGGCCTATCGCGAGGGCGAGCGCGTGGGTGAGGATCGCCGCTACTTCGGCCGCGGCGGTGCCCATCGTGGTGGCGGCCGCGAGGTCGACCGTGATGTGCTCTGGCGCCATGATCTTGATGAAGCGCCGTGGCACGTGCCCACCGAGGATTTCACGCCACCCGAGCCGGGTGAGCACCCGCGGCTGATGTTCCGGCGCGATGATCTCGACGAGCTTCGCCGCCGCGCTGAGACCGAAGAAGGGCAGGCCATCCTTGATCGTATGCGCTATCAGCTCAACGGTGGCGATGGACGCAGCCTGCCCGAGAAGCGCAACCCCGAGCGCGGCTTCCCCGACCGCGACAGCCCGGCCAACTCCGTCTCCGATGCCGATGTCGGCGAGGCATTCACCCTGTTCCATCCCGCCGGTTACGGCCTGCTTTGGCAGCTTACCGGTGATGAGCACTACGCCGAGCTTGGCCGTGAGAGCGTCGAGTTGATCCTCGAGGGCCAGCGCGACCGCGACAACCGTTACTCCTTCCGCGACCCCCGGGGCACGCTGCGCGCCGGTGTGGCACTGTCGGCGATGGCGATGGCCTATGACCTGTTGTATGACAGTTGGGATGAAGACTTCCGCAAGGAGGTGACCGCCGCGATCGAGCATTACGATGAGCGCGGCGACACGCTGGCCGACCTCGTCCACGGCGGCACATATATCCCCGCCTCCAATCACTGGGGCATGATGGTCGGGGGCGGCGCCAAGGCGCTTCTGGCGATCTCGGGCAATCCCGAGGTCGAGGATCAGGACGAGATCGATCACCTGCTCGAGGCCAGCGCCCGGATGATGGTCTACAAGATGGACCATGCCTTCGGCGACCTCGGCTTTTTCCCCGAGGGTGATGGGACCGGCGTGATGGGCAACCTGATTAACTTCCTGCCTGCGCTTCAGGCATGGAAGAATGCCGGTGGCAAGGACTTCTTCAACGCCCCACGCGAGAATACCCGCTGGCTGGTGATGCGCTGGGTGCTGCTGAGCATGCCGCGTGATGGGGATCGCCAGCCGCACTTTCCCAATCGCGGCGGCTATCCGCACAACATCTGGGCACGCGGCATGAGCGGCCCGGGTGTGTTTTCCTGGGGCTTCGGCGCTTTGACCGATGAGAAGGACAAAGCCGCGCTGTTGTGGCTCTACAACCGCGTCGAGCCCTATGTCGGCTCCTACGAGACCAACAACCCCTACCCCTACCGGGGCGTGGGCTCGTTCATCAACTGGCCACTCGAACTACAGCAGCGCAACCCTGCCGAGGCTCTGCCCAGGGCCGCGGTCGACACGTTGCATGGTCACTTCGTTCACCGCAACCGGTGGGAGGATGGCAGTGACATCCTCGTCACCGCATTCCTGCACTCGGGGCATCAGGGCTACATCGGCATCGACGACCGCCATCACATGCAAGTGTGGGGCCTAGGCCAGCGCATGACCTGGCGAACAAACCTGATCAACACAGCCCCGGTCCACTACGCGACCGAGGATGATGGCTCAGGCACCTTCACGGTCCGCGGCGGTGGTGACCTGTCCGCACTTGCGGTTGATTTCAGCGGTGCCTCCGGTGCGCCACTTTTGCTTGTCGGCTATGGCCCCGCCTTCCCGGCCGATCGCTTCAGCGAGACCGGTGACACGGAGGGTGCCAACGCCCGCGCGGTGGAGGTGGACGCTGGCGGGCACACCTACGCCATTGTCACGCTCCAACGCGGCGAAGCACCCGAGGTCAGCGCCGAGGGTGAAGGCGATGATGCGGTGGTCCGCATTGGAGACCAGACCATCCGCTTTGATGGCGAGAAACTCGTACTCGAACCGATCGAGTGACCAACCGCTAGGCCTCAAACAAGAGAATAATCCGTCCCGATCCGGGGATG
>PUNN01000138.1 GCA_003552605.1 Phycisphaeraceae bacterium | reverse complement strand
TGATGCAGGATTTCAAGGGCCGGCACCGTTCACTTGAGCGGTCATTGGCGTCGAACTTCGAGGCCGTCCGCATTCATCTGGCGCGCAGGGCCGAGATCAGCCGGGAGCGCCAGTTGCTCATCGGGGCATATTTCACGATGGAATACTCGATCGAGGCGGCGGCGCTTTTCAACCCCTCGATCGTGCCGCATCCGGACCAGTCCGGTGTGCCCGAAGGGGCGGTGCGCTTCATCATGAGCCTGCGCGCCACCGGCGAGGGGCACATTTCCTCGATCGTGTTCCGCACGGGCACGATCTTCGACGATGGCGAACTGACGTTCGATGCGCCGAGCCCTTTCAGCCACACCGCCGTCTGCCGGCCGGATGGCCTCTATGACAAGCACACCTTCACGCTCAAGCTGAAAGAGATCGCGGCCCTGACCAGCTCCGCGGAGATGGTGCTTGAGCAGCTTGATGAGGAGTTCACGCTCGAGCAGCTCGAGGATGCGGTCGACGTGATGCGCAAGCAGTTCAAGCGCGCGGCGGCGTTCAACGAAACGGCGGAAAACATGCTCTGGCTGGCGCGCTCCAACTACCACCTGCACATGCCGGAGGACAGCGACGTCTCGGAGACGGTCATCTTTCCCACCAGCACCAATGAGAGCCGCGGCATCGAGGATGCCCGCTTCGTGCGCTTTGTCGATGATGATGGGGCGGTGGCCTACCTCGGCACGTATACCGCCTATAACGGCTTCCGCATCCTGCCTCAGCTCATCGAGACCGAAGACTTCCACCACTTTGAAATTCACACTCTCAACGGGCGCTACGTGCAGAACAAGGGAATGGCCCTCTTTCCCCGCCGCATTGATGGCCAGTACGTCATGGCCTCTCGCCTCGATGGTGAGAGCATGTACATCATGCGGTCGGACAATATCCACTTCTGGAATGAGTGCGAACCGCTCCAGGCGCCGCGATATCCGTGGGAGTTCATCCAGATCGGCAACAACGGCTCGCCGATCGAGACGGAAGCCGGCTGGCTGCTGCTGACCCACGGAGTCGGCCCGATGCGCCAGTACTCGATGGGGGCGACCCTGCTTGACCGCGATGACCCGGCGAAGGTCATCGGCCAGCTCAAGGAGCCGTTGCTCGAACCCAACGAAGAGGAACGCGATGGATACGTGCCGAACGTGGTCTACTCCTGTGGCAGCATGGTCCACAACGGCATCCTCTACATCCCCTACGCCATGAGCGACACGGCCTCGACCTTCGCCACCGTCCCCCTTGACGACCTGCTCGCCGAACTGACCGCGTGAATGCAGTCGCGGGCAAGCCCCTTCCCCCCAACACCCCCGGGCTGCGCCCCACTGGCCGCGCCCCCTCGAACAGGGCAACTGCATTTAGCTGCGAATCAGGGTGGCATGGTCAGCAGCCGTCTTTCCGGGGGCGGCTGATGGCCATGCAGCGAGCCCCCGTCACGGGCCGCATGGCCACCGGCTGTGGACACCCACGGAAGCCGCTGACGCAGCCAGCCGGTTTTGCGGCTACATGCGGTCGCCCCGGGCGCATGACGCGTATCGCGGCTGGTGGACCGAGCCTTTACCCCCTCTCCCGAGGGCAGAGGGAGGAAAATACATCCCGCGGCGCGCGCCATGCACCCATCGCCCTGCCCCGCGAACCCCCGCCCGTCATGGCTGGGGCGGCTGTGCTATAATGGCCGATTCGGCGGTGGTCGCCGAAGTTGAGAACCGACCATGGAGATATCCTCGTGAGTGCTTCGAGCCCGTCCCTTGCCATCGTGGGGGTGACCGGCGCCGTGGGACAGGAGTTCCTGCGCGTGCTGGAGCAGCGTGATTTCCCGTTCAGCCAACTGCGGTTGCTGGCCAGCAAGCGCAGCGCCGGCCGCACGTGCACCTTCAAGGGCACCGAGTACACCATCGAGGAACTGACCGAGGACAGCTTCAAGGACGTCGACCTCGCACTGTTCAGTGCCGGCGGCTCGATCAGCAAGAAGTTCGCGCCAATCGCCTCCGATGCCGGCACCACGGTGGTGGACAACTCCTCCGCGTTCCGCATGGCCGATGGTGTGCCGCTGGTGGTGCCCGAGGTCAACCCGGAGGCGGTGGGCGAGATTCGACCCGGCCGCGGCGGGATCATCGCCAATCCCAACTGCTCGACGATCATCATGCTCGTGCCCGTCACACCGCTGCACCACAAGGCCGGTGTCAAGCGCATGATCGTGTCGACCTACCAGGCCGCCAGCGGTGCCGGGGCCGCGGCGATGGCCGAACTCGAGCAGCAGACGCGCGAGGTGCTCGAGGACAAGCCCCCCACCTGCGACATCTTCCCGCAGCAGTACGCCTTCAATCTCTTCAGCCATAACTCCGACATCGGTCCGGAGGGCTACAACACCGAAGAGACGAAGATGATCCACGAGACATGGAAGATATGGGGCCAGCCCGAAGGCCGGCGTACCGGCATCGCCGCCACCTGCGTGCGCGTGCCGGTGATGCGCGCCCATGCCGAGTCGATCACGCTCGAGTTTGAAAACCCCATCAGCGAGGATGAAGCCCGAAAGGCGCTCGCCGATGCGCCGGGGGTGGGCATCATCGATGACCGGGCGGGCAACCGATTCCCCACCCCGCTCGATGCCTCACACCGCGATGATATCTACGTGGGCCGCATCCGCGAGGACCTGAGCCTCAACGGTACCGGTTACGGGCTGAACATCTTTGTCTGCGGCGACCAGATCCGCAAGGGTGCTGCGCTCAACGCCGTGCAGATCGCCGAACTGCTGCTCAATCGCTGAGGGGCGGTGGCCGCCGGTCAGGTCATGGCGGTGAGGGCATCGCGGATGAGCATGCCGCCGCTGATCAGCAGCATGATGAAGACGATGGTGCGGAAAACGGCCTCGCTCATCCAGCGGTGCATCTTCATGCCCAGCGCCGTGCCCAATGGCACAAGCGGCAGCAGCCACAGGCCTTTCCACAGCGTGCTCGTGTCGATCATGCCCAGGGCGAAGTAGGGCAGCAGCTTGATGGTGTTGACGGTGAAGAAGTAGATCACCGCCGTGCCCACCAGCTTCGCCTTGGGCAGGTGTTGTCCGAGCATGTAGATGGTGGCGATCGGGCCGGCGGCGTGGACCAGCGTCGAGACGATCCCCGCAGCCATGCCCGTCAGACCGCCCTTGATCGGCCCGGACGGATACCGCCACCGCGGGGCAAGGCGCATGCGGACCAGGTCCAGGACGATGTAAAGCACGCATACCAGCCCGACGGCGAGGCTGATGGTCGCCTTGGCCCGATCGCCGGTTTCGCTGACCGCCGCGCCCGTCGCCTCGGCGCCCTCCGCGCCGCCGGCCCCGGCCGGCGGGGAGAAGCCCGGCTGGCCGATCATCCACCACAGCAGCACGGTGCCGGCGATGATGCCCAGCAGTGAACCGGGCATCAGGTGCCGCAGGTTCCGCCGGTCCCAGCCGCCCCAGTGGTTGTAGACGGAGAAGATGTCGGCCGCGATCAGCAGCGGCAGCAGCGTTCCAAGCCCCGGCTTCTCCCCCATGGCCAGGATGAACAGCGGCACCGCCAGCACGCCGAGGCCGCCACCGAATCCGCTCTTGGCAATGCCGATGACGATCACGCCCACCGCGGCGAGCAGCCAGCTCAGCCACGGCAGCGGCTGGTCCATAAATGGCAGTTCAAGGCCGAACATGGGGGCGAAAGCTCACAAAGGGGAAGCGGCCCAAGATAGCCGATGCGACCACGAAGACAACCGATCCCGGACAACGGTCAGGGCGAACGCATGTCAGGGCAAACGCATGTAGGTGCGTAACAGGGTGGCATGGTCAGCGGCTGTCCGCAGCCGATGGCCATGCAGGCTCGTAAAAGCGGGTTCGCCGCATGGCCATCAGCCGAAGACGGCTGCTGACCATGCCACCCACGATACATGCGTTCCAGGGCGAACGC
>PUNN01000033.1 GCA_003552605.1 Phycisphaeraceae bacterium | reverse complement strand
GTGTCAGCGGACACCGGGGAAGCCGCTGACGCAGCCAGCCGCCCGGATTTCACCTCTACTACGACGCGTGTGGCACACTCGTGCGGGGCCCCGGCCCACGAAACCCGGTTGCCTCCCGCATCATGCCCGCCCAGAATGGCAGCCACAGGGACACATTTACCCACCCGCCCAACGGATGTAGACCGAACCATGCCAACCAATACCTGCGATGTCATCGTGATGGGTGGGGGACCCGCCGGGGTGAGCGCGGCGATCCAGGCCGCGCGCCACGGCGCGCACACCCTGCTCATTGAGAAGCAGGCCCAACTCGGCGGCACCACCACCATTGGGGGCATCAACGGTATCCAGACCTTCTTCGCCTACGGCACGCAGGTGATCGCCGGAATCGGCTGGGAACTGATCTGCCGCAGCGCCGCGGTGCTCGGCCAGCCACCGCCGGACGGCAGCCGGTTCGGTGAGAACAACGGAATTACGGTCACCTCGGTGGATCGGGCGGTATACACCGCCGTCGTTGACCAGGCCGTGATCGAGGCCGGGGTCGACCTCAGCCTCCATACCATGCTCGGCCGGATCGAACAGGATGAGGATGACACCTGGCGTTTGACCCTCTGCGGTAAACACGGGCTTTACGATGTGCGCGGCCGGGTCGTCATCGACTGCACCGGTGACTGCAATGCCATCACGCTGGCCGGCCTGAGCGTGTGCCGCCGAAGCGAGCGCCAGCCGGCAACACTGGTCATGGCACTGACCGGTTACGATGCCGAGAGTCTTGACATGCCCACCATTCAACAGGCGTTTGATGAAGCCGTGGCCGCCGGAACCCTCAAGCGCAGTGATGTGGGCTGGCATGGCGGGGATGTGCGGCCGCTGCTGAAGGGCTATGGCGGCAATTGCGTGCATGTGATCGCCGATGAGGCCGCGGACAGTGGAGGCCGCACCGCCACTGAACTCGAAGCACGAAGGCTCATGCTGCGGCTTATCCGTTTCTTCCGCACCCAGCCGGGTCTCGAGAACCTCACCGTCAGTTGGTTTGCCCCCGAGTGCGGCGTGCGCGAGACCGTCACGATCAACGGCCGCGCCACCATCACCGGCGACGATTACGCCACCGGCCGATTGTGGCCGGATGCGGTCTGCTACAGCTTCTACGCCATCGATGTGCATACCGAGGGTGGGCTGGACTACCGCCCGCTGCCGCGCGGCGTGATCCCCACGATTCCGCTCGGCGCCCTCGTGCCCGAAGATGGCCATCGCATCCTCGCCGCCGGCCGCGGCATCAGCGGAGATCGCCTTGCCTTCTCGGCCTATCGCGTTCAGGCGTCATGCATGGCCACGGGTCAGGCGGCAGGCGCCGCCGCGGCACTCGCGGTCGAACGGGAGATCGAGCCAGCGGAGGTTCCCATCGAGGACCTGCGGGAACTGCTCCGGCGCCACGGCGCGATTGTCCCGTCACAGTTGAACAGCGAACAAGCCCGGCACACATGAATGCCCTCGCCGGGTGCGTGACCCGACCGTTGCTCCCCTTTGCCCCAAGGCAAACGGGTGGGATGGTCAGCGGCTCTCCGCAGCCGATGGCCATGGTGCTGCCCGCGAGCGATACACCTCATTTCTTTGCGCATCGGCCACGTTTCCATCACCTTCTTCCCGGGATCGCACAACCCGCCGACGCCACCGATTTTGCGCAACAGGGCGGAGCCCTCTTGATCGGTTTTTGTTAGGGTATATGCTGAGGGTATGGCCTTGGCATGTTTCAGGATGGATGGGCGGCCCGTGGGCCGGCGGCGGACCGCAAGCCAAACCGCGAGCGCGGTGGCCGACAAGCCCCCCCCCGACCACGAACGGCTGGCGGCGCTGGCGTGGCGGATGGAGCAGGTACTCGCCCACCGCGGCGGCCATAGCACGGCGGAGGCAGCGGGCCTCGCAGGGCAACGGCTTCCCATCGCACCCCGATGGCTGGCGCCGTGGCGGATCGCCCGCGGATACATCCATGAATGGCTCAGTGACGATGGGGCGGAGGGGAACGCATCTGCACGGCCGCCGGCCACGGAACAAACGGTGGCCCCGCTGTGCCTGCTGGTGGATACGGCCTGGGCCGCGATCGGAACAACAGATGAGGATGAAGGGGAGCCCCGCACAGGCGGAAACAGCGGCGGGATGGTGGTCTGGATCGGCCGCGGCGTATGGCCGCATCCGCGCGTGATGGCACGGGGCTGGCATGGCGATGTGGCACTGATGGCCCGTTCGCTGCTGGTGGCGGCAAGGGCGCCCGGAGAGCGACTGTGGGCGATTGAACTGGCGCTGCGATGCCCGGCGGTGGCGCTGGTGATCGCGGATGGAGAGGGGTTGAGCCCGGTGGCCACGCGGCGACTGCAACTGGCCGCGGAGGCCACCGAGGGCCTGGCCCTGCTGGCCCGACCGTGGCGTGAACGCACGGTGCGCTCCGCCGCGGCCACCCGGTGGCGGGTTCAACCGCAACCGGCCGATGCTCCCGCCCCCTGCTGGGCCGTGACCTTATGGCGTGCCCGGCCGGGTGGACTGCTCCCCCCTGCCGAAGTTGAAGCCGGGAACACCCCCACCGCCGCGCATCCCCACGGTGACGGTGGCAGGTTACCCGCTTCATCTTCCGCCGCCATGTGGATTCAACACAAGACGTTTCAGGTGCAATGGCATGAAGAGGATGGTCTTATCCCTGTATCTACCCGCCTGGCCGGTCGATCGCATCCGCCGCCGCAAAGCCGCCCCGCCGGAACACCTGGAAGCGGCGACCCCACCTGCACGCTCCCGGAAGCCGGCCAATCGCCGTCGACAGGCGGCAGCAGGCACCCCGGCAGAACCCACCGGCGGCAGCAGCGGGCATAAACGGCGGGGCCGGCGGGGCGGCCCACCCACCCCCATCCTGCTCATCACCACCACCGGTGGGCAGCAGGTGGTGTGGCAGTGCTGCAACATCGCCGCGGCAAGGGGCGTGCATCCTGGGATGACCCTTGCCCACGCCCGTGCCCTGTTCGCCGGCGGCGCCGTGGATGTGCGGCATCACGATCCGGAGCAGGATCAACGCGCCCTCGTGGCGCTTGGACGCTGGGCGATGCAGTTCACACCGAGCGTCGGGCTCGACCCCGAGCCGGATGCCCACGGCCTGCTGCTGGATGTCACCGGTTGTGAGCGGCTGTACAAGGGCTTCGGCCGGATGATGAGCATCATCAGCGAAGCCCTGCACCGGCTCGGCTTCACCGCCCGCCTCGCCGCGGCCCCCACGGTAGGCGCAGCGTGGGCCGCGGCCCGGTTCTGCCCCCACTGCCAACCGGCCACGCTTGTCCACCCCGACCGGTTGATTCAGCGCCTCGCCCCCCTGCCGGTTCAGGGGTTGCGCCTCGCATCGGAATCGATCGAGGCGCTCGAGGAAGTGGGCCTGCTGACCATCGGTGATGTGCTGCACCTGCCGATGAAGGAGTTGCCATCGCGCTTCGGCAATCAGTTGACGATCCGGCTGCGCCAGGCGCTCGGGGAGGTGGATGAAGGCTTCGAGCGGCTCCAGCCGCGGGTGCCGCTGTATGTCGAGCATGGGTTCCCTTCACCCGTGCCGCGGCTGGATGCGATCACCCATGTCACACGACAACTGCTCGATCAACTCGCCACGATGTTGAAGCGCCGAGACGCCGGTGTCCGGGAACTGTGGCTCGTGTTGCTGCGCAGTGAAGGCGGTGCGATCAGCACCAGCCTGGTGCTGACAAGACCCACCCATGATGAAACACACCTGTGGGCATTGTTGAGACCGCGCATGGAGCAACTGCACCTTGGCGAAGGTGTGGAAACGATCCGGCTGCATGCAAGGGTGCTTCAACGTCTCGAGCATCAGCAGCTTGCCTGCGAAGACTGGGGCGGCAGTCCCCCGGCGGATGCGGCGATGCAGCAGAAGCAGGCGGAACTGATCGACCTGCTGGCAGCGCGGCTCGGGCCGGGCTGTGTGCGGCGGATC
>PUNN01000001.1 GCA_003552605.1 Phycisphaeraceae bacterium | reverse complement strand
TGTGCAATGGACAGAGCGCCTGGCCCTCTTCCAGCGGCGGCAGGATCGCCTCATCACCCTTGGGCACGCCGGTGGCACGGTAGAAGCCATCGAACACCAGCGTCCGGCCCGTGGCCTTGAATGTCGCCTTCGCCTCGGACAAGTCGATCAGCACCGTCGTCGAGTCCCACTGCGCCGGGGTCATCTGGCAGGCGAGGAAGCGCTGGTAGATCAACTGGTAGAGCTTGAACTGCTCATCGTTGAGGCTGCTGCGCACCTGCTCGGGCGTGAGGGCCACATCAGTGGGCCGGATGGCCTCGTGGGCCTCCTGCGCGCTCTTGTTCGAGCTGGTGAAGGTGTTCGGCCGCTTGGGCAGGTAGTCCTCGCCGAAGGTCTGGTGGATGTGCTCACGTGCCATGCTGATGGCATCGTTGCTCAGGTGCGTCGAGTCGGTACGCATGTACGTGATCAGGCCGACCTGGCCGGCGCCTTGCACATTGACACCTTCATAAAGCGCCTGTGCGATCCGCATGGTGCGTGTCAATGAAAAACCGAGCTGGGTCGAGGCGGCCTGTTGCAGCGTGCTGGTGATGAAAGGTGCCGGGGGTCGCGTGGTGGTGCGGCGGGTTTCGATCGAGCGCACGTGGGCATCGAGCCGCCGGCCGAGATGGCCGGTGACGGTCACCTTGCGCTGAGCGGGCCCCTTGGCCTTGGGGTCCTCGATCACCTCGATCTGGTCGATGCTGACGCCGAGGCGCTTGGCCGCTTCGACCGCGGCGTCCTGGTTGTCGACCTTGAACGGCTCGCCATCGAGCTCGACAAGTTCGGCCCGGAGGCAGGCACGGTCGGCGAGGAAGGCGTTCTGATCGCGTTGTGTCGGGGCCTTGTCCTGCTCACCGTTCTGGATGAAGCGCAGCCACTGCTCGGCGAGTTGATTCACCTTCGCGGGGTCGGTCTCGGTGGCGAAGATGCCGCCGATGCGCCAGTACTCATCGGGCACGAACGCCTCGATCTCGCGTTCGCGTTCGACCACGAGGCGCACGGCCACCGATTGCACGCGGCCGGCGCTGAGGCCGCTGGCGACCTTTTTCCACAGCAGCGGGGAGACCTGGTAGCCGACGATGCGGTCGAGCACCCGCCGCGCCTGCTGGGCGTCGACGCGGCTCTGATCGATCTGGCGGGGGTGGCTGAAGGCGTGGTCGACCTCGCGGCGGGTGATGGCGTTGAACACCACCCGCTTGGCACGGTCGATGTCGATATCGAGGGCCTTGGCGAGGTGCCAGGCGATGGCCTCGCCCTCGCGGTCAAGGTCGGTGGCGAACCAGACGTCCGCGGCGTTCTTCGCCGCGCGCTTCAACTCGTTGACCGTCTTCTTTTTGGCCGGCAGCACTTCGTAGGTCGGCTCGAACTCGCGCTCGAGGTCGACCCCGGGCACCGGCTGGGTCTCGCCCTTCGGGCTCTTGGACGGCAGGTCCCGCACATGCCCGACGCTGGCCATGACGACATAGTCCTTGCCGAGGTACTTGTTGATCGTCCGGGCCTTGGTCGGGCTCTCGACGATGACAAGATGCTTGCCATCGGCCTTGGAAGGATTGGACGTACCGCGGCTGCTGCCGCTTTTCCCACCACTGCTGCTTGCAGCGGTCTTTTTCTTGGCAGCGGTCTTGGTACGCCGGGAGGTTGACTTTTTCTTGGGCATGAGCGGGTGGCCTGGGTTTCCGTTTGCCGGTTGTCGCAGCCGCTGCGGGCGCCGTGCTGAACCGCCGCGCCCAGCCCCGACATGGCCCGGAAAGGTGGGGGTAATCGGGGGTGGGCCGGAGGGCACCGGCGGTCTGGCACCGGTGCCATCGCGGGTGAGCGATGCACAGGTACGTCGGCTCGGAGCGGGCCCTAAACTTGAGCATCCCCGGGGGCCGATGTCAAGGATGAGTCGTAAATGGCTTCAAAAAAAGAGGTTGCGCACGAGGGCCCCCGCCGCACCTGGGGCCGATGCCCCCGGTTCAACGTCGAACTGGTGGTCGCAGAATACCGTGCCCCCCGCGCTCCGCGGCTGGTAGTTGCCCGCCGGCCACCACCACCGGGCGGTGTGCAAGTGGCCCACGGCCCGGTTCGGTTCAGCGGCGACGCCTCGCCACCAGGAGCAGGCCACCAAGGCCCATCAGCGCCAGCGAAGCGGGCTCGGGAATGGCCACCACCTGGATGCCACTGATGCCGACGCGGCGGTCCATTGGCGCTTCGGCCCGGATGGTGAAGCTTTCAGCGTTGAGGCCGGTGAAGTGGGCGTAGTTGTATTCGCCCCATGCGCCCTCGTCCATGAATTCGGTTTGCGAGGTCACCGGAGTCTGGGCAAAGTCGCCATCCCAGTGGTCGAAGGCGATGTAGCCCATGTAGTAAGGATCACCAATGGGGTCGCCGTCAACTTCGATGGTGCTGCGAAGCAGCATCTCATCGCCCTCGTCGGCAAACTGAGCATCGGCCCCGCCCCAGTACACGTAGACCTCGTATCCAAGCTCTACGTACGGTCCTGAAAGGCCGCTGATGGTGAAGAAGCTTTCCTCACCACCCTCGTAAGTCCCCTGATAGCTGGCCATCATGCGTTCATCGGGCGTATCGGTTGGCCCCACGGTGTTGAAATTGCCGCCGCCACCAGTCGAGTCGTAGGCATAGGTGGCATCGGTCGTTTGCCCGGAATCATCGACCAGATTCTCGAAGGTGAATGCACCATAATTCGTGCCGTCCGCCTGTATGTTGTTCCAGTTGCTGCGTGGCACCACGCCGGCGACTTCTTCGGCGTCGAGCGTCACCGTCGCTTCCGGATCATTGGCGATCAGGTTCAGGCTTGTCACAGGCAGCGTCGCCGCTTCACCGAATGGAACGAACGCAAGCGCCATGGCACCCGCGGTGGTCAGCCCGATGTACTTGGCTCGCAACGGTTTCATCAACATTCCCTCCTGTAGCGAACACCTTTGAGCGACCTGCTCGAAGGCTCATCCTGAGTCGATCGTGCCCACAGTGCACCCGATGCGGATGCACCACTGGAGGTGATTATGCAGCAAGAACGGCGTCCCCGCAATACCCCGACGCAGAAAGAAACGCATTTCAGCAAAAAGTCTTATATTGTATTAATCATGTTGCCGGCATCTACTTTCCAGCATGCCCCGGCTTACAGTCGGGCAGGGGTGAAAGCGCTGCGCTTTCCGCCCGCGCCCCCTTACCGCGGAGGCAGCGCGCAAGCTCGGCGTAGCGGGCCGACTCGCGGATATCGCCCGCGAGGGCCGCTTCGAGCTGGCGATGGCGAAGGTCGGCGAGGCGGCGAAGCGTCACGGCCGGCTCATTTCGGTGCCCTGGATTGCTCGCAAACATCTTGGTAACTCCATCCAACACGGGTTCGCGGCCCATCGTCTTCGCAGTTATACGGCCAACGGGCCGTGCTAATGCAATGAAACCGCAAAAACGCCGTGAGCAAAGCGTGCATTGGCGCGGCTGCGTTGGTATGGCAAGGCAGGTAACTCTGCCCGCCTTGCGGTTCAGCGGCCCGGACTGAGCCTGCCCCCTCTGCCGGGCCCTCGGGCCCGGGGCCAACGCGTCGGCCCGACCGGGGGGCCGCAGCCGTTCACTTCGGCGGCGGTTTTTACATTGATTCGCCGTCCGTCCCAGATAGGCGACGGCAAAACTCATGCCAGCGCGGCGAGCCCGGGGCTGGGGGCTCGCCAGTAGGGGGAACGCATGTAGTTTGGCACGCTGCGTCAGCAGCCGTCATTCCGGGCGGCTGACGGCCATGCGGTGACCCCCTTTGCACGGGCCGTCATGGCCATCGGCTGCGGACAGCCGCTGACCATGCCACCCGGTCTTGCGGCCATATGCGGTTGCCCGGGGGTGGCCAGTTGCCGGCTTTGTCGGTAAGTTGGCCGCCCTGCCTTGAAGCGCACCAGCCCTGTGCCCGGCCTGACACTCGCGCCGATCTCGCGGGTTTCCGGGGGTTCCGGGGGTTCCGGGGGCGGGGG
>PUNN01000264.1 GCA_003552605.1 Phycisphaeraceae bacterium | reverse complement strand
CGCGCGAGCAACTGCCCAGCCCGTACAGGGAGAGGTAGTACTGCTTCTCGATCACCGGGTCGCCGATGTCGACGTAGGACCTTTCCCAGTACGCCGCCCACCACACTTCGTGCGCCTGCCTGAGGCCCGCCAGGTCGGCGGCGATGGAGAACTCCGACACGGCCCGGACCGCCTCGTCCGCATAACGGTCGCTCTGGAACATGCTCTGCATCGCCAGGACCAGCGTAACTGGTTGGTCAGGCGTGAGCAGGAAGGAACCGTCTTCGGATGGCTCGGCCCCCAGCGTTTTGAAGGCAACCGCCGCACCACTGGGAATATCCACACTTTCGGTGAAGGCGCGGCTGGCCCAGAAGATATCCCCCACTCTGCCGGCCGTCGTTTCCGCGCCCCGGCCCTCCGTCACCTGCAGGGCAACACTGGCTTTCGCGGGCCTGCCTGTGGCGACGAGTTCCACCACCAGCAGATTCCTCGTGGCCGCCACGTAACAAGTCATACCGACAGCAGCCTCTTTCCGTTTGAAACTGCCCGTTAAGATGGCCGAATAGAGGTCTTGAGTGATCGTATACGAGGCACCTTCCAGATCGGGGATGGAGATCGTCAAGTAACCGAACGGAACAGGGCTGGCGTTGCCATTGCCGTGCTGCAGGCGCCACAGGTCGTTCTTGCAGAGGAACAGGTGCTGTTGCTTCGGGACGCCGCCCATGGCGACGGTGAAGTCCCCGTTGCCCAGCAGCGGCCCATCGATGGCCGTGTTCGATGGGGTATTGCTCGGCGGCGCGCTGAAGACCGTCTGGTGCTGTGAAACAATGCGCTTGCTCTGCTCAGTCGGCGACGCTGCCAAAGTGTCGATGGCATCTTTGCCTGACATCCAGGCTCTCCGGTTTGGGTTGCGGCCGTCATCCGGGGCAACCAGGCTGCCGCCAGCGCCTACTGCAGCCACTGCAGATGACGATACCGGCTGCCCATGGCGTGAATGGGCGGCTCGGTGAACTCAAGTTCGATCACGGCCCGGTTGGCGATCGGGTCGGGAGACTCCTTCGGCAGGTCCATCAGGATGATCCTTTCATCATGCTGCTCGAACGCGATTGAGCGATCGTCGCCGATGAGCCTGTCCGACTTCAACGGCGTCTTGAAGCCGCCGATGCCCGCCGGCCCGTCCGGCCAGAGCCTTGTCCAGAGGTAGACCTTGTTGCCGCTGACGGTGGCGTTGGCCCAGCCGCAGCACGTGGGCTGGCCGCGGTCCCTCGGGCCATAGACCACCTCCCCATACTTCTCGAGCCATCGCCCGACCTGTTTGAGCGGCCCAACTGCCTCGGATGGAACCGAGCCATCAGGCATCGGGCCGATGTTCAGCAACAGGTTGCCTGCTCCCGCGCAGGCCGTGTGCAGCATGCCCAGGATGCCGCGGACGTTGTAGCTGTCCGGGGCTGCCTGATCGGACGGCACGTACCCCCAACTGATGCCATTGAATGTCATGCAGGCCTCCCAGTCTCGACCTTGGACCTGCACGTGTCCTTCGGGTGTGCCGAAATCTTCATCGAGCCTGCTGCGGTCGTTGATGATCAGCCCCGGCTGCAGTTGGCGGGCCATCTGGTTGGTCTCCAGCGACCCCCACCCATCGTAGCTCTCCAGGGGACGTGGCACATCGTACCAGAGGATGTCGATCTGCCCGTAATTGCTCATCAGTTCCCGCACGCAGCCGCGGGTGAACTGCCGGAACCGCTCGGCCGCATCGCTGTCGGTCATGCACCTCCAGCCGTCCGGGTGGTGCCAGTCCATCAGCGAGTAGTAGAAGCCGACCTTCAGCCCGAACTCACGGCACGCTTCCACGTATTCGGCCACGATGTCGCGACCGGGCCCGCGCTGCACCGAGTTGAAGTCGGTCATCTTCGTATCCCACAGGCAGAAGCCCTCGTGGTGCTTGGTGGTCAGCACCATGTACTTCATGCCCGCCTCAGCCGCCAGTTGAGCCCATTCTCGTGGACAACCCGGACGGGGCGCGAACGCATCAGCCGTCTTCTCATACTCCGCGATGGGGATGTTCTCGAGCGTCTGGACCCATTCGTTGCGGCCGTAGTGGGCGTAAAGCCCGTAATGCACGAACATGCCGAATCGCGCATTTCGCCACCAGTCCATCCGATCGTCCCGGCTCGCGGCGATCTGTTCTTCATAGTCCCTTCGACAAAGATACTCACCCATCGGGCTCTCCTGAGAATGCGTTGGATCACGCGGCCGGTTCTGTCGCCGCGTGATCCTCTAACGTCGAATCAAGCCACGCGTTCACCAAGGAACGCGATGCGACCCCGAAGGCCCGGCCACCCTCGCCGCGGCCGACGGTTGCCCCAGGGGCCACTTACACCAGCCCAACGTTATCTCGCGGTGCCGGGAGGGGCAATGGCAATTTGCGCAGCTATACTGGCATTCTCGGCCACCGGGCCGTGCGCTGGCTCGCAAGGACACCGCCTCATGCCCACCCGCCGCATCGCGATCATGCTCACGGCCAACGTGACGTTTCTTCGACGGATCTACGAGGGGATCATCGCGTACGCCAGGGACCGGCCCGAATGGATCATCTCGGCGCAGGACACAATGGGCTTCGAGCCGGTCCGCCAGGACGCCCGCTACGATGGGATCATCGCCCTCGTACACAGCCGGGCCCACGCGGCCGAGTTGCGGCGGATGGCGCCGGTCATCGTGAACATCACCAGCCGTCGCGGCCGGTGCGGGCTGCCCTCGATCTGGCCAGACCACGAGTTCATCGGCGCGGCGGCGGCCGAACACCTCATGGCCCGGGGCCTGGTCCACTTCGCGTTCTGCGGCGACCGGACCAAGCTCTACTCGCGCCTCCGCAAGGGGGCGTTCCTGGCCCGACTGGCGGCGGCGGGGCGCACGGCCGCGGTGTGCGAGGACGTCCTCATCCCCGAGACGAGCGAGCAATGGGACGCGGCCCAGTGCCGCTTGGAGGCGTGGCTGCGGACGTTGAACAGACCCTGCGGCGTGATGGCTGTCGATGATGGCCGCGCGGCGGAACTGACGGTGGCGGCGGGCAAGCTTGGGATCTCGGTGCCCGGCGACTTGGCCATCCTCGGCGTCAACGATGACGATCTGATCTGCTACCTGACCGACCCACCCCTCAGCAGCGTTCGGCTGGGCGGCTACCGCATGGGTGAGGAGGCCGCCCGCCTCCTCGACCGTTTGATGGATGGCCAGCCCCCGCCGGCCCAGCCGGTCTACGTGCAGGGCCCGGGGCTCGCCCAGCGGGGGTCGACGGATGTACTGGCCGTGCAGGATCCGGCCATTCACGCGGTCCTGACGCTCATCCGCCGCCAGGCGCCCAGGCGGAACCTGACGGTGGAGGAGCTTCTCGCGCCCAGCGGTCTCTCCCGCCGCAGCCTCGACCGCCGCTTCCGCGAGGCAGTGGGCCGGTCGGCCAAGTCCGAGATCGTCCGCGTGCGACTCGAGCACCTGCGGCAGTACCTGGCCGAGACGGACTGGCGGATCACCCAGATCGCCGATCGGATGGGATTCCACTCGCCCGCAGAACTCTCCCGCTTCTTCACCACCCACGCCGGGCAGACGGCCACCGACTACCGCCGCCGCTGGCAGCGCGAACGGCGCGATGACTGACCCCGGCCGAGGTCAAACAGGCGCCACCCGCACGCGCTTCTATCCCCGGGGCACCGCCGCTCGATTCGCCCGACCAAAGGGCACACAGCGCGGTCGTTCACCGCCTCACACCGGCGACATCCCCCTGCGGGCAACTTCCTGTTTCTGGAGACGTGTTGGCGGTGACGCCGCGGCGGCGGGGCCGCGCGAATCGCAAATCCTTACGGATACTGGCGTAAGAAACGAAAAAGGCCGAGGTGTCTCGGCGGCGTTCGGGGTGAACCGTGGGACCGATGGCGTCTGCAACGGCCGCGCAGCCACCAGTGAGCCTCGTTTCCGCCGGAAGATCAAGTTCGATGCCGGCCTTTTCTGAACATTG
>PUNN01000032.1 GCA_003552605.1 Phycisphaeraceae bacterium | reverse complement strand
GCTGATGGCCATGCGGCCCCCAGGGTTCAGGACGCCCCGAGCGCCTTGCGGCCTCGCATGGCCATCGGGCTGAAGCCCCCCGGAAAGCCCGCTGGGGCCTCTGAAAAACCTCGTCGCATTCGCCTCCGCGTCGCGCAGTGGCGGCATGCCTGAGCCATTCGCGAGATTTTTCAGGGCCCCTCGCTGACGCAGCCAGCCCCGAGGGTGGGCGGTGGATATGATGCAACCCGCCGGGGAAGGCGACGGCCAATTGGGGCCCTTGGAAGGCCCAGCCCCCCTGCGAGCCCCAACCGGGGCTTTTGGGGGCCGAGATACAAGGCGCGATGCCCGGGATTCCGGGGGCCACTGCGGCCGGGGTCGGGGGTGCGGGGGCTGGGGATCCGGGGCCGGGGGAATAAGTCGGCCACGCGGCCGGTTTTCCAAGAGGATGCCAGTGAAAGGGTGTGGGTTTGCAGAGTGAAGAGTTCCGCCGGCTGGCGCTGAACGAATTGGATGCGGTCTATCGCATGGCCCTGCACCTGGCGCGGCATCCGGATGAGGCGCAGGACCTTGTGCAGGAGACGTACCTGCGGGCGTTGCGTTCGGAATCGACGTTCGAGTTGCGAGACCGCGGGATACGGCCATGGCTTTTCAAAATCTTGCACAACGTGTTTTACACCCGCATGGACCGCAAGCAGCGCGAACCGACGCTCGCCGATGACCTGCAGCATGAGTTGGCGGCGGAGGAGCTCGAGCACGCCGCGCCGGCATGGGACCTGGCCAGCCTCGATTGGGAACAGGTGGATGAACGGCTCAAGGAAGCCATTGATGAGCTTGACTCGAGGTATCGGGATGTGCTGCTGTTGTGGGCCGTGGAAGGGCTCAAGTACCGCGAGATCGCCGAGGTGCTCGAGGTCCCGATGGGCACGGTGATGAGCCGGCTCTACCGGGCAAGGGCGGTGCTTTCAGCGCAGCTCGGTGAACTCGCCGAGGAGCATGGCATTCACGCATCGCAGTGAGACTGAAATCCCACGGGCCATGCGGCGACGCAGTGCCGTGGCAGGCGGGGTCGATCCAATGGGGAATTACAGACAGGTGCATTGACATGAGCGCGAAGAAGACACACAAGTACATCGCGGCCTTCGCTGACGGCGAACTGGATGTGGAGCAGAACATCGCGGTGCTCGAGGTGATGACCATGTCGCCACAGACCACCCGCCGCATCATGCACCAGCAGCAGTTGAGGCAGGCCGTTCGCCGGCACGTGCATGAACGCACGCCGCAGACTCCGGCCGGGCTGAAAGAGCGCATCGAGCACCTGACCGCCACCACGACCCCCGAAGCCGCGACAGGCGGATCCACAGGTTCGAGTTACCAAGGGCCTGGGCAGGGACAGGGCGAGGCAACGGGCGTGCTCGCACGCATTGGGCGACGATCACCGGCGCTGGCCGCGGCGATGCTGCTCGGCGCACTGCTCAGCGGGATCATCGTGGCCCAAATCACCCCGGGTGGCCTCGGAACCGCCCCGCCGACATCGACCCCCGCGACACTTCTTGTCGACGCCGATACCGACCGCTTCGCAGCGCGGCATGATCACTGCGCCGATGATATCGATGCCCTTCGCGGCGCAACCCGTTATCCCGACCAGCTCGAGGCCCTGCCGGACGCCGTCGCCGCGCGGCTCGATTTGAGCACTGATGAAGTCGGCCGGCTGGACCTGACCGGCTCCGGCTACGAGTTCTGGCGCGCTGGAGATTGTGCCCTGCCCGGCGACAAGTCCGTTCATCTCGTCTACCGTGCGATGCCCGAAAGCGGACACACGGGCACGCTGAGCGTGTGGATCGTCCAGAACGGCGAGGGCAAACTCGATCACCTTGTGGAAGGTCGTCCCTACTGGCTTGCCGGCGATGAGCACGGCCACCCCATGGTCGTCTGGCGCCACGGCCGTACCGCCTTCTACCTCATGGGCAATCGGTCCGAGTGCGTTGAACGCGCCACGATGACCCTGATCGAGCGGGCGTGAAGATATCGGTGCTTCAGCCGCTCTGCGGTGTTTCCACCATCACCGTCAGCGGCATGCTCGCCCCGCGCTGAAGGTTGAAACGGGCGCCGCCGAGCTCGTGGCCGTTGTGCTGCAACCGAAGGCCGTAGTCACCGTAGAAGCCACTGAAGCGGATCACCCCCTCACCATCGGTGGCAAGGGTCTGATCGGTCCACCACTGCTCGCGGATCAGCGACCGCACGGCATCGAACATCGGCCGCAGTTCGTGGCCGGAGTGCTCACCCCGCCATTGGATCGCCGAGTTCATGAAACCCCAGAAGAAGAAGGCCTCGACGGCGGGGTGGGCGAATGCATGCGTCAGATGATCGCAGGCGTATTCGGCCTCGATCTGACGGCGTTCATCGTCGGGCAACTGCTCGAGCCCGCGGCCGGGCACCCAGAACTCGGTGATCTGCACGCCCACGCCCGTGGCGGCCATCTGATCGTACAACTCATGCTGCTGGTCGCGCGTGACGAAGCCGGAGGTGTGCGATTGAAGGCCGATGGCATTGGGTGGTGACCCGCGGCGACTCAGTTCGGTGGCCAGTTCGACCATGCGTTGCCGCTGCAACTGCGACGTCACGGCCCGGCCATCGGCGGCCACCGGCTCCTGCTTGACCGCGCCGGCTTCGAGGCCGTAATCGTTGAGCACCAGCCGGGCATCCGGCCGTTCCTCACGCGCCCAGCGGAGCACCTTCTCGACGTAGTCGGCGATGTCCCCGATCGGCTCGATGTGCGGCCAGTGGCGGTGGGGCAGGTTCTTCGGCGCCGGCTCCCACAAAGCTTCGTTGACCGCATCCCACATGGTCACCTGCCCGCCGAACCGCGCCAGCAGTGACCGCACCCGCACCTCGATGAACTTCCACTGTGTCTCGAGGTCGTAACGCATCAGCCAGTCCGGGATGCACTTGGGGATCGACCAGAAGACCGGATGCCCCTTGACGCGCAGGCCGTGGCCATGAGCCCATTCCACGCAGCGTGCAAAGCCTTCGTATCGCGGCTCGCCCTGGAAATCCTCGGTCTTCGAGCCATCGTTGCGGGGCCGCTCCGTCCAGTAGCAAAGCGCATTGGCGGCGTTGAACACTTCCGCAAAGCGGCGACGCCAGTAGCGGGCGCGGTCCGTGTCCCACAGGCCATGGCGATACATCGTATCCAGCGCCCACAGGTTCTCACCAAACGGGAAGGCATGATCGATCTGCCGCACCCGGACCGGTTGATTCACTACCGCCTGACCGCGCGGATCGACCACGCGCACCTCGGCCTGTGCCATGCGGTGGCTGCGGATTTCCGCCTTCGACTTGGCCAGGTCACTGTCGCTGCGCTGATATCGACCAGCGCCTTCCATACGACGCCATTCTTCACCACCGGTCCCGAGACTGCTCATGCTTCGTTCTCACGCTGCGAGGATGGGGATTGCGAGGCGGCCGATGGCTTCTCCACCGGCTTCGCCGCGCCTTTGCCCCCGGAAGTACCCCCGGAACTTCCCTTGAAGACCCCCGCCCCGCCGGAATTTGCGGAATCCGTGGAAGTCCCGCCCTCCGCGGAGGCCTCTGAACTCCGGCCTGCTTCTCCCCCGCTATCATCGCCCGACTGCTGTTTGGACCGCTTCCCCGCCGCGGCACGGTCGGCAGCTTTGCCCGCAGGTTTTCTCGCGGCTTTCGCAGCCGGCTTCTCCGATTTCGACGCATCAGCCTCGCCGCCCTTGGCCGCGGCCCGCATCGCCGCGGCCTTTTTCTTGCCCCAGCCGACGGGGTCGGCCTTGGCCGCAGCGATGTCATCAAGCCACGCCCGGATTCGGTCGCGGGCATCGGTGAGATAGTCATCAGCCACCGGCAGTGCAGGATCGATCATGCGGTTGTAGTCGAGGCTGAGATAGCCATCGAAACCGATGCCGCAAAGGCGGCGGATCGTGTGCTCGATCTCGCAGTCGCCTTCACCGGGCGGTACCGGCTTGGTCCACGCCTCCGACCGGGCAT
>PUNN01000229.1 GCA_003552605.1 Phycisphaeraceae bacterium | reverse complement strand
CCACCGTGAGAATCGTATCGGCTCACGAGTGTACATCGGCCCGTTCGCGCTGATCGGTTCTGCTGACCTCGGGGACCGCAGCATGGTGGGCAGCCGGGCCAGCCTGCTGAGCGGATGCCGTCAGCACGAGCCGCTCGCCATCGGCGGCTGGAGCGCATGCAACCAGAGCCGCCTGCAATGCATTCGGATCGGGCGCGATGTATGGATCGGTGAGGCGGCCGTCGTCATGGCCGATGTGGGCGAGGGAGCACAGATCGCCGCGGGGGCGGTGGTTTCCAGCCGGGTGCCGCCGGACCTTCTCGTGGCCGGCAACCCCGCACGATACGTCCGGCGCCTTCGTCCGGATGGGGAAGCGGTCTTTCCCCGGCTGCACGGACATGAAGAAGGGGCGACATCGCCCGCTGCCATCACGCACGGGAGACAGTAAACGTGGCTACCACGATGTCCCGCCTGGGTTTTGTCGATGCGATGAAGATGCTCGGGATCGGGCTGATTGTCTATGGGCACATTGCGAACTTCACCATCATGCACCTGGTCGCACCGGTGCGCCCGAAGCAGCTTGGCGTGGCCTTCTTTGTCCTGACCCTGGGCTACTGCCTGGCAAAGGATGGGCGCCGGCCGCACCGTGTGCTTTTCAACCGGCTGTTCGAAATCTACCTCATCGGGATCGCCTTCGCCCTGCTGATAAGCGCCATCATGTTCTCTGCGGCGGGGACATTGCAGCTTTCCAATTACCTGCCGTTCGTTCTGGGTGTTAACGTCATCTTCGACAACTTTCCCGCGAACCCGACCACCTGGTATATCGGCACCTACCTTCACCTGCTGATCCTTTGGGCCCTGCTGCTGCGTCACATCACGATCCGGGTGTGGATGCTGCCATTGTGTCTGCTGCTTGAAATCCTGCTGCGGGCATGGTTGATGCAAAGTGCGGGGCTTTTCATTGCATACATGTTCCTTGGTAACTGGATGACCGTCCTGATGCTGGGCATGTACCTCGGCCAGCGCAGCAGCAATACGGGATCGTTCACATCCACTTCGGCCGACAGCCGGGAGGACACCGCCAGGCAACGGGCATGGCTGGGCCCGCGCGGCGCTGCTTTCGCAGCCATCGCAGTAATGGGCATATGGCTGGTGTGCTGGCCAATGCTGACTTCCGGGATCGACCGCTCGCGCGGCTTTCCGTTCATGATCGTGCCCATCGAAGCACCGGCCCTGGCTGCACTGACGATTTCCGCTGCCGTCAGCGGCATTTATCTGACCTGGGCATGGCTGGTGTATGTGGCCACGCGACACGTTCCATCGCTCGGCATGACCCGGTTTTTCGCCCGGCATACGCTTTTCATCTTTATCGCGCACATGCCCGTGCTATACCTGCTCACACCGCTGGCGGAGGCGCACGTGGCGAGCCAGCCCGTGCGGATCATGGTGCTTTTCATCATCTGCATGCCGGGGCTGGCCCTGGTCAGCGAGATATTGACACGCGCTATCAATATCAAGCATCTGCGCGATCGTACATGGACGGTCCTCAGCCGCGGGACCTCCCCTGTGCAGGAGATCCCTGATCCGGCCGTGTCGCCAGCCGGGCCAGCCACACCTGGGAGCCTTGCCACCCTGCCGACCGAGGGGGCGGGGCAGGAGGAGTAAGCAGCCTCGACTCCGTCGCTTCGATACGGGCGCAGGGGTGAATGCCGTGAGGTGGAGAGGGAAAGCCGGCCTGTCACCGGGTTGATTCCGGGGCAGGCCGGCTGCGTTTTCAACCGCTGCGGTGCAAATGGGCTGCGGCGGCACAGGCCGGGCCGGGATACCAATGGGGCCAGCCGGTGGGCGCCTTTGGCTGGGCCCAAAGGGGGGCCGAGGGCCGGCTCACTTCTCACAGCGCACCCAGCGGCCGCCGTGGGCCTCGATGTCGATCGCCGCGAGGTCGAGCGACTCGCCGGTCACGGGGTCCGTGGCGGTGCGGCATGACCAGGCCTTGAGCTCGAGGGCCACCCGGCGAGCGGGACCATCGTTGATAAGGAAGTAGTGGTCGGCCTCGGGCGCGGCGAGACGATAGACGATCGCCCCATCACATGAAAACGGCAGTGTGTGATCCCCGAGCGCCGTATCCACAAGCAGTTTCTCCAATGCCACGTGACCGGGGCGGAAGGTGCCCAGCGATGCCTGCGTCCCTAGCAGCACCGCCGTTCCTTCACCGAGATGATGCTCGGTGATGGCGGCACCGCCGTGGGCGTACTCGGCGGTGACCTTCGCCTTCGTTGCCGTGGCGACCATCGCGAACCCGGGAAGATCGAGATCACCGATGCGGCCGGGAATGTTGTTCGAGTAGCCATATTCGTGAAGCACCGCGCCGAAAAGCTCCTCGAAGGCCGATCCTTCGCTCGTATCCACGAGATGGCCGCGCTCATCAAGCCAGGCACCGGGCATGTCCAGAACCACGCGGCCTCCCTTTTTCACGTATTCAGTCAGCAGCGCGATCAGGTCGCTGCTCAGCCGCATGGCCGCCGGCAGATAGATGCAGCGGTACCGCGGGCCGAGGCCACCGGCGAGTTGGCGCCCCGTCACGTGCTCCCAGGGCACGTTGGCATTGATCAGGGCCCGGGCCGCACCGATCCGGGCCCGGATCGGTTCCATCTTGTAGCGGTCACGGCCTGGGGTGGCCAGCGCCGCCCACATGGCATCGTTTTCCCAATCCTGATAAAGGCCTACCCAGGGTTCCTTGTGCGCCTGCCACAACTCGCGGCGATAGTGCTGCATCGCCTTCCCGATCGCCCCGACACGCTCGGCGCGGGGTGTGACGTTGTTGTTACGATCGCAAAGGGCATACTCACCCGCCTCCCAGCCGGCATCACGCGGATTCCAGCACCAGAGGCCGAAGCCGCGGAATCCAGCGCCCAGGTACGAGTAGATCAACTGCGACATCGTCCCGGGCGTGAACGTGAACGCGGGTTGAAGCTGGCGGACATCCGCAACGAAAGGCACCTTGCCACCCCCGGACCACCACTGCGGCCCGCCGCTCGATTCCAGCGGTGCACTCCAGTTGCCGCGTGCCCAGTCGGCACACATCGACGACTGCATGTACGTCGGCCGTACCAGCTCGAACTCGACCTCCTCGAGGTGCCAGCCGGGATGCATGGAAGGATAGAAGGCACCCGCCTCGGCCATGATTTCGGCATAGCCCTCCATGTCGATCCCCCAACTGGTATGCGGCAGGAATATGGAGATTTCACCGCCCGCACGGACAGGCTCATGCGGATCGATCTCACGGTCTTCCTCGACACGCTGGCGCAGCCGATCGAGTTGCACATCGGCCTTGAATCGCAGTATGTCGCGGAGGTGGCGGAATTCGCGTTGCGTGTAGGAGCCGATGTCCGCCGCCACATCGTCCCAGCTCTGCCACTTGCGCGCGGGGCCGCCGAAGCTGCTGCTCCACACATTCCATGAATGCTTGAGCGAGTCCACATCACCGTAGGTCTTCTTGAGCCACTCGACGAAATGGGGGATGGCTTCATCCGGCAACGTGGTCCCCTCCGGGCTCTTGACCACGCCAGCCACGGCATTGGGGTCGGACTTGGCGGGCAGGAATCGGCCCCGTCGTTCCTTGCCGGCACGGCGCTCCGCATCCTGGCGTTCGATGCGGCGGCGCATCACCTGTTCCTGGTAACGCTGCATCTCCGGATGCCCGATGGCGGCATCAATGTCCATATCCGCCGGCAGCCCCAGCTTCTCCAGCAGTTCGGGTGTGATCTCCTCCCAACCGCCGATGTCGTACCACCAGGGAATGATGCCCTCTTCGAGGGCGATCTCGGCGAAGCGTGCAAAGGTCATATCCTCGCAAAGCATCTGCCCCTTGATGCAGGAATAACCAAGGCGCTTCATCGCCCGCAGATGTGACCGGACATCCTCTTCATTCATCTCGGGCCACTGGATGAAGACGCACCCGATAGGCATCGGCGCCATTTTCCTCATCTTCCGCGATACCGGCGATTCCCGTAGCTCATCATTCAGTTCGTGAAGGAAGTCGTGTTTCATTCCGGCCAGAATAGCGGCATATGCGGTGTCATGCCAGCGGTGGAATCATCCATCTCATGGCACAGACAGATGCGAGGCAAACGCCGAAATCGCGCATAGCACTTCCGCCAAGACATGTGCAAGAGGGCATTGCCTGGAAAACCGGCCGAAAAAAGGCCCATCCCTGCGCGAGGCCGCAGTCAACATACCACCGGCGTGAATGGACCATCGTTACTCGATCTCGTAACGAAAGCCCGCCTCGGCGACATCCACGTTGACACGCGAGATGGTGCGACCCTCGGCCATGTGAGTGAGGAACTCGGCGGCCATCTCCGGCAGCAGCGTCCGGGTGAGAATGTGATCCACGTTGCGGGCTCCCGTCGAGACCTCGTGGCAGCGGTCGGCGATGTGGCCGATGAGCGCATCGCTCCACTGCATCTTCGCCTTGTAACTCTGTCGCACGCGGCGGGACACGCGGTTGAGCTGTAGCTCGATGATCCGCCGCATGACCGCATCGTCGAGCGGGAAGAACGGAATGATGGACACGCGGCCGAGAAACGCCGGCTTGAACGTGTTCAACAGTTCCGGGTAGATCGCTTCCTGAAGCCCATCGGCGTCCGGCCGGGTGTCGGGGTCGGAGCATAGCTTGGTGATCAGGTCGGTGGCAGCGTTGCTTGTCATGATGATGACGCTGTTCTTGAAGTCAATGTCGCGGCCTTCACCATCCTTGAGCGTCCCCTTGTCGAAGACTTGGTAGAAGATGTCCTGCACGCCGGAATGCGCCTTTTCCATCTCATCGAGCAGCACGACGCTGTAGGGCTTGCGGCGGACAGCCTCGGTCAGCACACCCCCTTCCCCGTAGCCGACGTAACCCGGGGGTGAGCCCATCAGCAGCGACACCTTGTGCTCTTCCTTGAACTCGCTCATGTTGATCGTTGTCATGTTCTGCTCCGAGCCGTACATCAACTCGGCAAGCGCGATCGCCGTCTCAGTCTTACCCACCCCGCTGCTGCCCACGAACAGGAACACACCGATGGGCTTGCGCGGATCGCCAAGCCGGGCGCGCGACGTGCGGATGCTCTGCGCGATCGTCTCGAGCGCGTGGGACTGGCCGATGATGCGTTCTTCCATGCGCTGTCGCAGGTTGAGTACGCCGCGGATCTCATCGGTCACCATCCGCCCGACGGGGATGCCGGTCCAGGCCGAGACCACCTCGGCCACCGATTGACTGTCCACGCAGACGCCCATCAGGGGTGATTCGCCCTGAACCTCGTGCAACTCAGTGTTGAGTTGATCAAGTTCAGCCCGCAGCTTCTCGCGCTCCGCCGGATCAAGCGGGGCGGTGCCTGCTCCCGTGGCACTGGCCTGATCGCCACCGCTGCCCCGCCCGCCGCCATCGCCTGGACCGACCTGCCCCCCTTCGCCCGGGTTGCCCGCGGCATCTCCGGGGTGTCCGGGGTGTCCGGGCTGTCCGGGGGTGTCCGCCACGGACGCCCCGACCGCCGCGGGTGCGGAGCGGGTTGCCCCGCCTTCGAGCTTGTGGCGCAGCTCGCGGATGCGGCCGACGAGTTCTTTTTCCTTTGACCAGCGTGCCTCGAGTTGTTCGAGTTCCGATTCCACCTGGTGCTTCTGCTCGGTCAACTCAGCAATGCGCTCGCTGTGGTCGGCCCCGGCGAGCGTCTCTCGCTCGAGTATCTCGACCGAAACGCCGAGCTGGGTGATGCGGCGGCGGGCATCCTCGATCGCCGGCGGCGTGGCGGACTGGCCGATGCCCACCCGCGCACAGGCTGTATCGAGCAGGCTAACCGCCTTGTCCGGAAGCTGGCGGCCAGTGATATATCGGTGCGACAGCTTGACGGCATCGACGACCGCTTCATCGAGCACCCGTACGGCATGGTGTTTCTCGAGCGTCTCGACAAGGCCGCGCATCATCTCGACGGCAACAGGCTCGCTCGGCTCCTCAATTTTGACAACCTGAAAGCGGCGGGCAAGCGCGGCGTCCTTCTCGAAATACTTCTTGTATTCAGCCCATGTCGTAGCCGCAATGGTGCGAAGCTCACCGCGGGCGAGCGCCGGCTTGAGCATGTTCGCCGCATCTCCCTGCCCGGCCTGGCCGCCGGCCCCGATCAGGGTGTGCGCCTCATCGATGAAAAGGATGATCGGCTGCGGTGAGCCCTTGACCTCATCGATCACGCCCTTGAGCCGGTTCTCGAACTCGCCCTTCACACCCGCACCGGCCTGGAGCAGGCCAAGGTCAAGCGTCCGGACCATCACCCCCTGGAGCGATGGTGGCACATCGCCATCGGCAATTCGCTGCGCGAAGCCTTCCACCACCGCGGTCTTGCCCACGCCCGCTTCGCCGGTGAGGATGGGGTTGTTCTGCCGCCGGCGCGTGAGGATGTCCACGATCTGGCGGACCTCACTGTCGCGGCCGAGCACGGGATCGACCTTGCCGGCCTTCGCCCGGGCGGTGAGGTCGATGGTGTACTGATCGAGCGAAGGCGTCTTCGAGCCCGCTCCGGGCCGCACCCCGCCGCCCGCAGCGCCCCCATCCCCTCCCGCCGCGGGCGCGGCGGACTCAGCCTCGGCTTCAGCGGTGTCGGCGCAGATGTCGGCCATGTCCTTGCGCAGGGAATCAGGGGAGATTTTGGCGAACTCGGTCGAGATGTCCTCGGCAAGCCGCGAAAGCTCATCCACCGTCAGCAGCGCCAGCAGCAGGTGGCCTGAGCGCACGTGTTGACTGGCGAACTCGAGCGAAGCCACCAGCCATGCTTCGCGCGCAAGGTCCACCGTGTTGGGGGCCAGACCGGGCGTGCGGTCGTGGCCTCGCTGGAAGCGGTCGATCGCGGCGGTCAGGCTCTTGCTCAGGCGGGCGGTGTCGACCTCGTAGAAGCGGAACAGGGCCGCGAGGTCCGTGTTGGATTCCTCGATGAGCTTGGCCAGCCAGTGCTCGACCTCGACCCACCGGTTCGTTCGTGAGACACAGAGGCCCGCGGCGGCCTCGAGCGCGCGGCGGCAGGTGCCGTTGAGCTTGCTTACGAGTTGTCGCAGATTCACACTCGGCATGGTTTGACCTTTCTAACAACCAGGGAACTGACCACCGTCGCCCCGGGCGATTGCGGGAATCAGGCCTCGACCTCGAAGACCGCATCTTCAAAGTCTGCTTCCATGGGTTCACTCTTCAAAAACGTCGTCCAGCCGAGTTGCGGACCCGCGCCATCACCTCCGAGCTGACAGGCGGGGACCTCTTTCGCACGCAGCACAAGCTGGACATCGAAATCGAACTGCGGCCCGATATACAGCCGCACCAGCCGCGCCAACTCTGCAAGACCACCGCCCGTGGGCAGGAAGCGCCAGTAGTCACCGAACGTCAGCGGGCCGAGCCGCACACGCACCCGGCTCTGGACATCCCACACCCGCTCGCCGATGATGGTGCTGACACCAAGCTGGTTGTTCATCCCTTCCGGATGCGCCGCATCGGGCATGCGTGAGCGATCCGAGGGCGCGATGGTCAGCCACTGGCCCTGGAACTGCACCAGCTTCGCCGGCACGCTGAAGTGGTCCGAGAGCATCAACTGAAGGTTCACCGCACAGCGGGGCCGATGGATAAAATGTCCGGCGTAATACAGCAGAAGCTCATCGGGAAATCCGAGCCGGCCCCGCAATGCCGGCTGCCCCATGCCGATCAGCGAATAAAGCGCAGCGGTAAACGGATCATCGCCCTCCGACCGCCCACCATTGTCGGCCGCCTCCATCGCCCATCGTTCATAGGCGGCGGGGAAGTGATTCTTCCGCCACGCCCGGAACATCAGCGAGATCAGCCGATGGTCGAAGATGGCGAGGAAATCCGCGAGGGCGGGGTCATGCTCCCGCAGCCGGTCGATGAGCTGCGATGTGTAGTGGTCCGGCAGAACGCCGCCCGGCCCGGTCAGGCCCATGAAGTGGACCTGCATCTGTGGCGGTTGCGCATCCGGGTCGGCTTCAGCTTCGATGTCGCCGCGCCGGCCCGTGCCCGCAGCGCCCCGTCGAATGGCAGCAATGGCAGGATGGCGATGGCTCAGCGCCGCCGCCGGCCGCAGCCGCACCACCTCCTCGCCCACCGCGGCATCATCGCCCACCGGCCGCACCGCCGCGTATGACCGGCGCCGGGCGCGCTCCCGGGCGCGCCATTCGAGCAGGCGCACCGCCTGGAAGAAGTCAAAGCGGTGCGGCGCCACGAAGAGCTGCTGATTCAGAGCAGGGGTTGTTCGCCGGCTCGGGGGGGCCATCGGTGAAACTCTCCGGTACGCTGCTCGGTGGTCGCGACCATCTGCGTGAACGAGTTGATCGTGCAATACAGGGCCAGGAAACGCTCGAGCACGCTCGCAAAAAGAAACAGGCCGTGATCTGAAAACCGCTCGCGGTTGAACTGCACCGTCACCTCGAGGCCGCGGCAGAACCCGCCGGCCATGTCCGCCCCGGCACGGAACACAGCGCGGCGTGCCTCGATGGCCGTGATACTGCCGATACGCGACTGCGTCTCGGGCGAATCGTGCAGGTCGTAGAGTGTGAGTATCTCCTTCAGCGCATCACCTCCCTCATCACCATCCACAAGCGAGAGGTAATTGAGCGTCAGGTGGCTGATGATCCGCCACAGGGCCCCCTGCTTCAACGCTGGCCGCAGCGTGGCGGTGGGCTGAGTCAGGCAACCCACCTGCGTGACCGGCCCACCCCCTTGCAGGGTCAGGCGTGGCTGACCGCCCCCGAACGGCAGGCGCTGCGGCAGGTCGCGATTCAGGCAAACCGTCCGCACATCGAGCGTCCAGTCCGGCGGCGCTGCCGGTGAGAAACCCATGTCCACAAGCGACAGAAACACATCCGTGCCCGGGTCAACACGGCGGCCCGTCCGGCCCGCCGGTCGGCGTGTGGCATACCAGAAGGCGGTGCGCTCACTGGCCTCGGCCCCGTGCTGATGGCTATAAAACGGTGCGAAATGCACATGCTCGTTACGCGGGCTTGTCGCCGTCACCGATTCCACCGAGAAGACCTCCATGGCCATGGGGCGCCGGGCATCGGGCACGATGCGGTACTCATAACCCGTATGATTCAACGCAATCGGCTCAGCACGCTGCTCGAAAAGGTTGACCACCGGCGTGCAGCCGAGGCGGAAGGTCCCGGCTTCCACGTTCTGCTCGAGCCGCGGGCTCGAGGCGGTGAGGAAAACCTGAATCTCCATCTCCCCCTCGAAGCCGCCAAGGCGCTCGGCATCAAGGCCCGTGACCTCGACGAAGAGGAACTTGGCCGGAAAGCAGAAATACTCACTCAACAACCGGTACCCGGGGAACGACCGCGAGGGCGCCGGCAGGACCGCCTCATCCTGCTCAAAGCCCACCGGCCGCAGCGCGCTGCTGCCGAGCATCACCGGCTCACTCTTGCCATCCGGCCGGGCGAGGCAAACTTCCGCCGTATTGTTGAACAGCAATTCGTAGAGAAGTTGCGTGTGCTGCGCCTGTCCCTCGAGATAGAACCGCAGGCTCGGCATCCGGTATTTGGCCAGGGGAATCGAGGGCGCGTAACCGCGAACGCCGATGCGGAGCATCGCCGTGGCCCGCGCGCGGCGGGCGGCTTCGGGCGGGTTGAACGGGATGCTGCCAAGCGCGGCGCGCGTCACTTCCAGCGGCAGCACGTTCACATCGTAACAGGTGCGGAATCGACACGGATCACCGTCAATCGGCTCGGTTTCGACTGTCGAGCCCCGCGGCACGGGCTGGCCGGCGACGAGGTCGCCCTGCCCGCGGTCAAGGCCGAGTTGCACGATGGCCATCGACGGCACCGGCGCCTGGTAATGCGGGTAGAGCACCCCGAGCATGGCATCGGTGATCTCGGGAAAGCCATCATCGAGCTTGTGCCGGATGCGGGCACAGGAGAAGGCGAAGGCCTCGATGAGGCGCTCGACGTGCGGGTCTTCGCTGCGGCCATCGCCGCCGAGGCGGAGCCGCGAGGCCATCTTCGGATGCGCCTCGGCGAAATCCCGGGCGCTCTTGCGCACCCAGGTCAGCTCGCGATCGTAATAGGGCAGTAACTGCTCACTCATCGCCGCGGCCTCTGTACCTGGAACTGACGGGTCGTAGGCTCGAGGTAGGAATCAAACACCACCGGCTCAGGCAGCGGCTCGGCGTGCAACAGCGCATCGATGCGGAAGCGAAGCGTCCGGTCGAGTGGCTCCTCCCGGTCGAGCAGTTGCACGGAGACACTCTTGAACCGCGGCTCGAAGCGGCGGATCGCACGCTCGATCAGCAGCCGGAAGCGGTCGCGGTCCTCACGGCCGCCCATCGGCAATGCCGCGAAGTCGGGGATGCCGTAGTTGGCAAGGGAAGCGGGCAGTTCCCCGAGCCCCTCATCCAGAGGCATGAACCGCCCCCGCGTGTTGAGCAGGTTCTCGAGATCGCGACGCACCGAGTGCTTCAACTCGCGCAGCGACTGCCCGGCCCCACGCGGCGGGTCGTGCCGCGATGATGGGTCATGATCGATCAGCCGGTCGAGCAGTGAGCCGACCAGCACCTGCCCAGTGTCCATCCGGCTCATGCGTTGCCAGCCTCCTCGATCTGCAGTTGGGATACCTGCATCAGCGGCACATCCTCTTCCCCGAACAGCAGCAGCCGCTGCCCGATGCCCCGGCTCGCCTGCTCGTGAATCACCAGCCAATCGGTCATCCGGCCGAGACGAGCACGGGCATCCTCGGCCGCGTACGTGCCGGGATAGGTCGCCGCAACGTACACGATTCCATCCGGCCCGCCCCGGACAACCATATGCGCCGGCCGCCACAGCAGGTCCCGTGGACGCTCCGGCGGATGGAACTCCACGGTGTCGACCCTGGACATGGGAATCCAGTAATACTTGCCGGTGCTCGTCAGCACCTCGAAAACGGATGCCGTCAGGTCATCCACATCGCGCAGGTCCTCGAACGCAACCCCATCCCGGCTGCCGCGCACCGGCGGGCGATGCTGCTCCGCCTGTTCGAGGCATTCGGCCGCGGCGGCGGGTTCGCCCTCACGAAGCGCCACGAGCGCCTGAAGCCGCAGCCTGAGCTCTTCATCCGGCTCACCGAGCAACTCGGGCACCCGGCCTTCCTCGAACACCTGCCGCCGCGCCTGCTCGGCACGGATCAATTGCCGAAATAGCGTCACACTCTGGGCGATCTGCGGATCCTGGTCGCCGATGACATCGAGTTGGCGGTCGGCGCGCGCGGTCTGGCCGGCAAAGCAGGCCAGTTCGGCCAGCAGCCAGCGCGGGGGCAGCTCGTTGGGACGTTTCTTGACATCGGCAAGGGCACTGTCGATGGCCTGCTCGAGCCGGCCGGCCTGGTAATGTTCCGCCGCGGTCATGGCTTGCTCCTTGGGGCATCCGCCTGTGGCAGGGTTGCGGACACCTGTCAATGCTGTCCGGCCACCCCCATCTCGGTTCGCAGCCGCACGGAGGCGGACAGATCATCGAGCTGAAAATGCGGCCACAGATGAAACACGCTGTAGTAGTGACCGGGCCGGCCCGGCTGCTCACGCACCTGCACCTGCGCCTCGCGCAGGGGATATCGCGCCTTGACCGCCGGGGAAGCCCGCGCATCGGGCGTGACATAATCGGTCACCCACCGCTGGAGACGGTCTTCCATCTCCCGGGCCTCGATCAGCAGGCCGATGTGATCGCGCACGATCACCTTAAGATAATGGGCGAAACGGCTGGCACACAGCACGTACTGAAGCAGCGAGGCGATGCGGGCGTTGGCCATGGCCACCTTGTCATCGTAGCGCGGCGGCTGGTGCACCGAAGGCGTACCGTAGAACGCCGCCAGGGGCGTGTCTTTCACGCGGCATAACGAGATGAACCCGAGCGTGGTCATCTCGCGCTCCTGAATGTCGGTGACCACCAGGTCCGTGACCGGCCGCAGCACCGCGCCCTCCGGATCGGTCGACCAGTCGGACTCAGGCAGGTCCACGACGAGCCCGGCACCGATCTCGCCCGGCCGCACGCCGCGGATATCCGCCAGCCAGCCGCTTTCGGCAAAAGCGCGCATGACCACCGTGCCGAAAGCCCACACCGCCGTACCCCATAGCAGATTGCGACCATCAGGCGGGCCGATGTCTTCGCGGAAGCAGAAGTGGTCGCTGCGCATCGACGCCGGTTCCCAGGGCTGGCGCATCAGCACCCTTGGCAAGGTCAACCCCAGGAAACGCGCATCATCGCGCTGCCGCAATGACCGCCACCGCAGATACTCCGGCCGGTCAAACAGGGCGCTGACATCAAAGCCGCGCTCCATTTCCGCAAATCGCTCAATACCGAACAGCTCCGGATGCGCCCCGGTGACAAACGGCGCAAATGCCCCCGCGGCAACCTGCGCAATGCTCTCGAGTGCGGCGATGTCATCGGTCGGGTGGTCGCGACCCGGTCGGGGGTATATCTCGTAGTCGCCCAGCAGAATCCCGAACGGCCGGCCGCCGGGCATACCGAACTCCTCATCATACACCTTGCGCCAGAGTTGGGACTGATCGAACTCCGGCGCCCGCTCGAGGTCTCGCACCAGCTCGCGCCAACTGAGATCGAGCACGCGGATGTGCAGAAGCGCATCGGGATCGGCCTGATCAACGAGATACCGCAGGCCGCGCCACGATGACTCCAGCCGTTGAAAATCGTGGTGATGGAGGATGACGTTGAGCTGCTCGTTGAGCAGGGCATCGATCGCCGCGATATCCCGGCCAAGTCGCCTCGCCACATCAGACCACGCTTCGTGCTCATCGAGTTCATCACCCAACCACAGGGCCAACGCGCGCAACGAAGACGATTCGGCCAGGAATCGCTCCAGCCGCGAGAGGTCCGAAGCGGCCGTTGCACGGCCATCGGTCAGCGCATCGAGCAACGGCCCGGCCCGCTCACCGGCGGGCTCGGAGTTCGATGCCCTGCCGCGACGATCGGAAGCATCGCGCCGGCCTCGTGCTCGGGCGGTTGGGGTTGTCAATGGCGCGCTCCTGTCACCTGCTGCGCCGGCACCCCGCCGTGGCCTGAAGTTGCAGGCCACGACGGGGGCGGCGCCTGGGGGACATCGGGGTCAGCGGGGCCGGATGTCGGGCGCTGCGGGTCAGCCGCCCATCTGCGGGATGCGGGCGACCATGCGCAGCGAGGTGGTCAGCTCCTCAAGCTGAAGCCACGGCCGCAGCCACGCCACCGCGTTGTAGGACCCGGGCGCACCGGGCACCTCGCGGACCTCGACCTTCGCCTCGGCGAGCGGGTACTTGGCCTTGGACTCCTGGTCCGGCTTCTCATCGGCCAGCACGTAGTTGCTGATCCAGCGGTTGAGCCAGTCCTCGCAGTCTTTACGCTCCATGAACGAACCGATCTTGTCACGCGCGATGACCTTCAGGTAATGGGCGAATCGCGAGGTCGCCATGATGTAGGGCAGCCGCGCCGAGATCGCCGCGTTCGCGGTCGCATCCGGCTTATCATACTTCTTCGGCTTCTGCGTGGTCTGGGCGCCGAAGAACACCGCGTAATCGGTATTCTTGTAGTGGCACAGCGGTAGGAAACCGAGGTCGCTGAGTTCCTTCTCGCGGCGATCGGTGATGCCGATCTCGGTGGGGCACTTGGTGTCGGCATCCCCATCGTCACTGGTGAAGGTGTACACCGGCAGGTTCTCCACCTTGCCCCCGCCTTCGGCGCCGCGGATGGCGGTGCACCAGCCGTACTTGGCGAATGCTTCGGTGAGCTTGGCGCCCATGACCCATGCCGAGTTCATCCAGCAATAGTCCTCGTGCTTCATCGGCCCGAGCGATCCGTCCGGCCGCAGTGTCGCCTCCTCGAAGTCGAACTCCTCGATCGGCTTGGTCTGCGATCCATACGGCAGGCGGGCGAGGGCTCGCGGCATGGTCAGCGTGACGAAGCGCGAATCATCCGACTCACGGAACGAGCGCCACTTGATGTAGTCCTGGCTATCGAAAACCTTGGCAAGGTCGCGTGGCTTGCTCAACTCCGTGAAGCTTTCGAATCCGAACAGGTTTGGTGAGGCCGCGGCGATGAACGGGCTGAAGGCCGCCGCAGCCACATTCGATATCTTGTTGAGCATCTCGATGTCATCGGGATGGCCCGTGAACTCATAATTGCCGATCAGCGCGCCGTAGGGCTCGCCGCCGGGCATACCGAACTCGTTCTCGTAGAGCTTCTTGAACAGTTGACTCTGGTCGAACTCGACGGCCTTGTCCAGGTCCTTGTGAACTTCCTTCTTCGAAGCGTTGAGGGCCTTGATCTTGAGTTGCGTGCTCGTCTCACTGTTCATCACCAGATAGTGAAAGCCGCGCCAGCTTCCCTCGAGCTGCTGGAAATCGGGGTGATGCATGATCGCCGAGAGCTGCTTGCTGACGGCCTCATCGATGGCGGCAATGGCACGGGTGAGCGTCCGGCTGACATTCTTGTCCCAAGTCACCGTCCCCTTGGTGGCCTCGCTCACGAGAGCCTGCACCATGTCCTTCATCCGGTCCTTTTCCGTGGTCTTGGGCGTGACCGAGAGGACCGAGTCGAGAATGCCTGCCGACTCCTGAGTTTCCGATGCGGTTTCGGCGCCTTCGGGCTGTTGCTGCTGTTCGGTCATCATTCACCTTCCTTTTTCTCATCATCTTCGCCGCCGCCGAGTTCCTCGCTCAGCGACTTCAGCGTGTCGGTGTTCTTGAGCACGTCCTCGAGCCGTGTCTCAAGCTCATCTGAGCGGTCGACATTGCTCTGAAGGTCGCGCAGCTTGTCACGGACCTCCATGAGCTTGCGCAGCGGCTCGACCTGTCCGGCCACATTCGCCGGCGCGAAGTCATCCATCGACCGGAACTGAAGCTGCACGCCCATTTCCGAGCCGTCCCCGGCGAGCGTGTTCTCGACCTTCATGCTCAGGCCCGGGGTCATCCGGGCCATCACATCGTCGAAGTTGTCCCGGTCGATCTGGATGAACTTGCGGTCCTTGAGCGGCTTGAGCGACTCACCGGGATTGTTGCCCGAAAAGTCGCCGAGCACCCCGACGACGAACGGCAGTTCACGCTGGACCACAGCATCACCGGTCTCGACTTCGTAGGTGATGTGGACGCGCGGCTTGCGCACGCGCCCGAGCTTCTTGTGAATGGATTCGGCCATGGTTGATTTAACTCCGATCTGTTAGGATGAACGTTGCGGTCGTCGCCCGATGCCCGTATATGTTTCCGCGACCGCCGCGGCGGTCGCCCTTGACTGCCGTTACTCCTCTTCTTCCTCCTCGTGCTTCGGCTCGGGAATGCCGGTCAGCCGGAACATCGCCTCACGCGCCGATTCATCCGGAATCAGTTCCACAAGCAGGTCCGGCAGCGGCATCCGGCCCCACCGCACAACCTGGTCGAGGGCGAACGGCAGCGGGCTGTGCGGCTCGGTCTCGCGGAAGAAGCGTGCTACCTTCGACAACGTCTCGAGCGCCTCGGCCCGGCTCTGGATCGACCCATGCGGCACGTTGGCCCCGCCCCGCTTCGCCGCCGCGGGCGCCTCGGCCCCGCGCACACCGTCATCATCCCGCCCGGTCGCAGACACCATCTCCCCTTCTACATCCGAGAGCACATCGCGGGTGACGGACCGGATGCAGTCGCGGCATTCTGCGAGCGCATCGCGAATGCGCGATGACGGTGGTGCGAGCGGGTACCCGGACTCATCTCTGCCGCACCGCTCATCGAGCGCAGCGTTGAGTTGATCGAACGCTTCGCCTGCCGCTTCAAGGTCATCCAACAGGTCGCGGAAGATTTCGACGGGCGTCTGTCGCGCTGCCTCACTGAACTGCTCGAGCGTCACCGCGCCCCCGGCGATCCGCTGCTGACGCCGATCGGGATCGGTAATGCCGGCCACCTCGCATGCCTGCTGATAGTGCCAGTAGGCAAGCGGACCTTCACCGGCGTCCACTGTCAGTGGCACGTTGCGGATCGGCCCGATCAGCGTGCCATCGCCATCATCCCCGTTCAAACCCGTCAACGGCGCCACGCGTGTGATCAGGCCATCTTCATCGGGCTGTGGATAGAGTTCATCCCAGTACCGCTCGACCAGCCCGTGCAGCAGCCTGAAACCATCCCGAAGACCAGCGAAGCCATGCTCACGCACCAGGGCCTCGGTCAGCCACGCGGCGATATCGAGGTCCTTGGACTCGCCCGCGATCACCTGCGGCGCCTGCTGAAGAAACACGGACCAGTCGGGCTTGTCCACGTCGCTGTCGGCATCGGCCATGAGCAGGGCGCGTTCGGCGGCGCGGGCGTTGTTGCGGGCATCCTTGAGCGTGCGATAGGTGCTGTTTGGCGCAAAGTCTTCACGCAGGTCAGGCCCGCACGGGCTGTCACCTTCGATCGGCTCGAGCATCTCCACGATATCGAGAACTTCAGGCGAAGCCATGAGCGCTCCCTGCACAACCGGCCCACCGCAGGTGCCGGCCGGCCAATGGGGTCCCTTCGTGGACCGGCAACACGACCGTCCACATCATTGCCGCTGACAAACGACGCTTGCTCAACGCACTATAAAAGGCCCCGTGATTCAAGGCAATACAAACAATCATCAGAGCTATTCCTCCCCCAATAAGCGAAGCGCGCAGGCGAGGCGCTCCAGCGTGCGCGCATGCAGCCGGCTCGCCCACGATTTGCTCACCCCGAGTTGGGCCGCCATCTGCGTCAGCGTGCGCCCCTCGAAGTAACTGCCCCGGATCAGCACCCCGGCATCGCCGGGCAGTTCAGCCACCAGCGCGCAAAGCCGGTCGAGCAGTTCACGGTCAGCCGCGGCGGCACT
>PUNN01000258.1 GCA_003552605.1 Phycisphaeraceae bacterium | reverse complement strand
CCGGCCGATCCGGCGCGATACGGATCGCATCATCCTCCCGTGGCTGCGGCGGGGCTTGAGCCTGCCTCGGGGCCTCGATCTCGGACTGCGCTGCGGGCGCGCCACGGCCGGATGACTGGTCGGTGGCTGGGCCGGGTTCAACCAGTTCGCCGGGATGGGGCGTGGCGGCGTAACTGCCGGCCATCGCCGTCAGCACAGTGCCAAGGAGCGTCAACAGTCGCGACCGGCGTCGGAGCAAGTGCGGTACCTCAAACCTCGGCGGTGACGGCGCCCTCCGTGGCCCCGCGAACATCGCGCCAATGGGCCGATGTGCCACGTGATCGCCGCCGGGCAAGCCATCCGTGAAGCGGGCGCACTCGGGACGCCGGTGGCTCGCGGGTGGGGCCGCAGTCTAATGGGCTGCCGTAGGCGTGTCGAACCTGCAAAGACCGGCCGCAGGCCAGAGCGTGCATGACATTTTGCGCGATCCTCCTATGGTTCCAAGCGGATAGGGTGGCATGGCCAGCGGGCTGTCTCGTTTCCGGGGGCAGCTTTCCGGGGGCAGCCCGATGGCCATGCGAGTCCCAGGAGGGCCCCCGGAACCCCCGGAGCCGCATGGCCATCGGCCGCGGACACCCCCGGAAGCCGCTGACGCAGCCAGCCAACCCTTCTCTGGCCACAAAGGGATCCGGCCATATGTGTCATGCAACCTTTGTCCCCGAAGGCGTGGCACCTGCCTTGCTGCTGCTCATGGGGGCCCCTACACTTAACCGTTCTGTCGGCACGGCGCGGGCCGGCAGTTTTTCGACAGCGAGCGAAGAATGGATGCGATCGCCGGGCCGCCGGCCCGAACCGCCCGTCCAACGCCGTAATTGAAGGGACCCGGGTGACGATGACCACCGCCACCGGAAAGAAATCCAACGCACGGGCCAACCGGTCCGACGATGCCCGCCCGAGCGAGAAACTCTCCGATGAGCAACTGCTGCAAATGCTCTATGACATGATGCTCATCCGGCGGTTCGAAGAACGCGCCATGCAGAGCTACATGCAGCAGAAGATCGGCGGCTTCTGCCATATCTACATCGGGCAGGAAGCCGTGGCGGTCGGCAGCGTGGCCGCGCTGCGGCCTGATGACCCGATCATCACCGCTTACCGCGACCACGGCCACGCCCTCGCCCGCGGCATGCACCCGGACCACTGCATGGCCGAGATGTTCGGCAAGATCACCGGCTGCGCCAAGGGCAAGGGCGGGTCCATGCACATGTTCGACCGGCCCAACGAGATGTACGGTGGCCATGCCATCGTCGGCGGGCAGTGCCCGCTCGGCGTGGGGCTCGGGTTCGCCATTCAGTATCAGAAGCTCGACCGCGTCTGCCTCTGCTACCTCGGCGATGGAGCGCTCAACCAAGGCGCCTTCCACGAGGCGATGAACCTCGCGGCCATCTGGAAGCTGCCGGTGCTGTTCGCGCTTGAGAACAACATGTACTCGATGGGCACCCACATCGAGCGCGGCACCTCCGCCGCGCACGACCTGTCGAAAAAGGCCGCCGCCTACGACATGCGCTACGCCGAGTGCGATGGCATGTCCACCACCGATGTCTACGACTGCTTCGTTGACCAGGTGGCCCGGACGCGGCCGGTGGACGGCGACCCGGACAACAGCGAGGGCCCGGCCCTTATCAACGTCGTGACCTACCGCTACCAGGGCCACTCGATGAGCGATCCGCAGAAGTACCGCACCCGTGAGGAGGTGGGCGAGAAGCAGAACGAAGACCCCATCACCACCCTCAGCCGCCAGCTCATGGACCAGCAGCGTGCCACGCAGGAGCAGGTCGATGAGCTTGACGGCAAGGCCAAGCAGGCCGTGCGCGATGCAGTGAAGTTCGCCGATCAGTCGCCCGAGCCGGACATTGAAGAGCTCTACACCGATGTCTATAACGAACCCTATCCGCCCTACCGCAAGGGCGATCTGCCGGAGATGGTGAAGAAGGCCGAGGGGGATGAGTCCGACAGCAGATGACAATGGCCGCGCACAGGCCAGGCCGTCACGGTAAAGCACAAGCCAGAGACCGCGAAGTTTCGGAGCCGTCGATGACGCAGACCGACCGCAAATACCAGTATCGCCAGGGCCTCCGCGAAGCAATGGTCGAAGAGATGCACCGGGATGACCGCGTGTTCCTCATGGGCGAGGAAGTGGCCTACTACAACGGCGCATACAAGGTGACCGAAGGCATGCTCGACACGTTCGGGCCACGCCGGGTGGTTGACACGCCCATATCAGAAACGGGCTTTTCCGGCCTCGGCATCGGCGCGGCGATGTACGGGCTGCGGCCGATCATCGAGTTCATGAGTTGGTCGTTCTGCCTCGTGGCCGCCGATCAGATCATCAACAACGCACCCAAGATGCTCTACATGTCCGGTGGTCAGTTCGGTGTGCCCATCGTCTTCCGCGGCAACAACGGTGCCGGCGGCCAGCTCGGCTCGACCCACTCTTGGTGTGTCGAGTCGCTCTGGGCCCACGTGCCGGGGCTGAAGATGGTGCTGCCGGCCACGCCGCGGGATGCCAAGGGGCTTCTCAAGACCGCCATCCGCGACCCGGACCCGGTGTTCTTTCTCGAAAGCGAGCGCATCCTCGGCATCGGCGCCCACGGCGACAAGGACTTCTCACGCTACCTCCAGGGGGGCAGGTGGGCGCCGCCTGAGGATGAGGATGAAGATTTCCTCGTGCCCTTCGGCAAGGCCAACGTGGTCAAGTCCGGCGATGACTGCACCATCGTCACGGCCGGCCGGCCGCTGCATTTTGCGCTCGAGGCCGCCGAGCAGCTCGAGAAGGAACAGATCGACGTCGAGGTCATCGACCTTCGCACCTATCGCCCGCTCGACCTCGAGACCATCCTCGAAAGCGTGCGCAAGACCAACTACTGCATCGTGGTCGATCAGAGTTGGCCGTTCGCCTCGGTGGCATCCGAGATCGCCGCGCAGGTCTACGAGCACGCCCTCGATGATCTGGACAACAAGGTCATCCGCGTCAACAACGATGATGTCCCCGCGCCCTACAACCGCCAGCTCGAGCAGGAGATGCTGCCGCACGCGCGAAAGATCATCGAAGCCGTACGGTCAGTGACGTACAACGCCTGAACGCCGCTGATCCGGCCGGTATTGGCAAGCGATCACGGGTTCTGCAGGTGACCTGCCGATCGTTGAGGAATTCTCGCCAGTGCTTTGCGAGAAGGTGAACTCGAACACTCGATTCCCTGTGGCTGTGAAAGGCTGCTGTTTCCGACCATCTGCCTCGTGCCTTTTCGCATGGCCTGTTTACAGCGGAAGCCGGCCGGGGCGAGATGGTCAAGCCGCGCCCCCCGTGGCCACGGCCCCAAGGGGCCTGCTTCGCCCCATCTCCTGTTCGCCCTTCCGCATCCCTCCGCGCTCAGTTGAATAACCCCGTTCCCCGCCACGCCGCGGCGGCCACGCACGGGTGAGCCGGTTCTGAACCGCAGTGGATCGCCGAACTCCGCAGAGACCGGCTCGCAGCACATCGCATGCCGGGCACTGCCCGTACACCGGGATCACGAGCATCGAATACAGAAGCGCCTTGAGAAATGCACGATCCAGGGCGAATGCAAGTAGTCCAGGGTGGCATGGTCACGGTGCATGACACAGGTCGCGGAAGGCTTTTGCTCCCTCTCCCCTTGGGAGAGGGCTGGGGTGAGGGCGGACTTGGTGCAAACGCCCGAATGCTTCATGTGCCGTCCTTCCCGCCTCATCCGGGGGTCGGCCCTCAGTTCAGCCACGGTACGACCAGCACGAATCTACCCTCACCCCCGGCCCCCCCGGAAACGGAGGGGGGAAAAGCCTGGTCCGCCAGCCGCGCCAAGTGTCATGCGCCCCTTGCCCTGATGCGCGATCCAGGGCAAACGCATGTAGGTGCGAAACAGGGTGGCATGGTCAGCGGCTGTCCGCAGCCGATGGCCATGCAGGCTCGTAAAAGCGGGTTTGCCGCATGGCCATCAGCCGAAGACGGCTGCTG
>PUNN01000442.1 GCA_003552605.1 Phycisphaeraceae bacterium | reverse complement strand
GGCCGCTGCCGGCCTTCAACCGCAGCCAGCGTGCCATCTCGCCACCGGTGTCACCCTTACCCCACGTCCCCTGCTCAAAGTCCTCGGGGACCCAGGCGCCGAACAGGTCTGCTTCGTAATCTTCGAACTTGGTCGTGCGGCGATCACCCGCACCGCCGCGCCAGCCCCACTTACGCTTCTCGACAGCCTCGATGTCGGGGCCGAAGACGAAAACGGTCAGGTCGATGCCGAGCTGTCCCTTGAAGTGAAAAGTGCGCTCATCCACACGTTCGATCTCGTGTGCAAGCACGTGCAGGTTCCACCACGTCGGCTCGTGCGATTCGATCTCATCACGTAATACGAGAAAGTCTGCCGGCTTCTCTTGACCCGCCGCGGACGGCTGATCCTCGTGCTTGATGAGCATCGCGTAGCGGCGGAAGTACCACGTGTCATCCTCATCGAGATGCACCTCGGGGTAATCCCACGAAGGTACCTCGGTCTCGTGGGGCGTCAGCGGCGTGGTGGTCAGCCGCCGGCTGTGTTCATCCGCAACGAAAAGGTCGGCGGATTCACCGGTTTCGAACCGGCGGGGTGTGGCGATCGTGATCGGGGTCAGATCGCCCGGGTGCGGCCGGTTGTGGATCGCCGCACTCGAAAGCCGCGGCGAGTAATGGCAGGCATATTCGATGGCCAGCGGGGTGGCCAGGCCGGAGAAATACACCGCCATCTCATCACCGGCAAAGTGGTTACGTGCCAAGCCGGCTTTCAAGGTGGCAAACGATTCGTGCTCATCGTAAGCGTTGCCGCGCAGCATGGCCCCGAAGCCGGGGTAAGTGCGGCTGCCGATATCAAGGGCGTTGTCCCAGGAGTCGGGAAACCGTGCGAGCTGTTCGGCAAGCTCATCATCGATGCCACAGAAGTCATCGGCCAGCTCACGCAGTTCCTCGATGTAATTGCCGGGATGCGTATCGCCGAGAGGCACCCGTTGACGTTCGCTGTAGCGGGCATCGACGGGTGTATGCATCGCGGCGAGGTAACGGGCGCTTTCGCGCATTCGCGGCCATTCCTTGAACGGATCCACCACACCGCGATCGCGCAGCTCGCGCGCGTAATCGACGTAGTGGAAATAGAACGAGGAATATGACAGGCTTTCCGTCCACGCCCCACCTTCGAAGCTCATGAGCTCGTTGAGTGTGCGCCTCAACTCACGCACACCGTCTTCCACCCATTCATCCGCATGCGGGTGGTCGGGCATGAGCAGGCCGATGCGCAGCGGGATGTTGAACATGTCCAGATGGCCATTGGGATTGCCCGTGTACCAGCCAGCGGGGTGATAAGGGGAAGGGTGATAGTTGGGATCGCGGAAGATGTAAGCCATCGTGGCCAGGCCGCGGCTTTGAAGCTCCTTGTCCTCATCCTCGAGCCAGTCATTCAGCGCGCTGCGCACGCGTCGGGGGAAGCTCGATGAGCCCAGTAACGGCCGCATGTAGGGACCGTTAAGCCATTGTGCGGCGAAGCCGTAGGATTCCTGCGGTGCATCCGACTCCCATTCAAGCACCCATTCATCGCGCATGCGCTGCACGCGGTGGTCGGCCTGGTTGCGGATCATACCCGTGATGCCATCGGCCACCTCGTGCTCGCCGGGGATCAGGGCCCAATGGCGCACCCCGCCATCAAGCGGCATCTCGATACGGACCTGCCCCGCACGCTCCCGGTCGCCGCGGATGTGCAGCAACTGCGATTCCGGCCGCTGATGGCGATACTGGTGATAATCGCCGGGTCGCCAGGGGTGCTCGTTGCGCTGTTGCCAATCGGGGCCGCCGCGCCAGTCCCCTGCCCGGATGGCGGCCAGGCCCAGGCCCACCTCATCATCCTTGCTCGACGCCACATAAGCCCAGGGGGAGCTATTGGTCCAGCCCGGAGGGGCGAGAGGGGCGAGGGTCGCGATCGGATAGAAAGCAGTCTCGATGGTGGAACCGGCCGGCGGCATTTCGAGGGTGGACATCCAACTGCGCTGTCCATCATGCTCAACACGCTCCGGCTCAATGTCGCGCAGGTCCAGTGTCATCATTGCGCCCTTGCCGAACTGATAGTCCTCCTCGACTTCGATCCAGGGCGTCTCGGCACTGAAGGTGAAGCGGATCTGGTAGCGCACATCGGGATCTTCGAAGTGAAAAGTGCGCACCAGATCGGCCCGCGCAGCGGGGCTTCCCTTCGGCTTCCATTCATCCTTGACCGATACCGGCTGCGCCTCCTCGGGCCAGGTGAACCGGCCGAGGGCCAGATCGCTGTTGTGGGCATGGATGGCGTTGATGGGTTTGGGATCGGCCGGGTCAAAGTGGAGCGTGTAATGGCCGTTGGCAATGGTGAATGCCTCGGCCTGACCCGCCTCGCCCCCCTTCTGCTGCACGGGCCGCCACACACGAGCCTCCGCCGCGGCATCGGCATCCTCAAGGGCAATCAGTTCGAAGGTGTGGGTCGTGTTGCGCTCGAGGTCGGTCCGGAAATGGACGTCGATACGGTCATCCAAACGCACGACATCGACCGCCTCACCCTCGCGCATGAGCGCGGCGGGGAGCACCTTTCCATCTGCATCGCGCCACGCCAACCGGTCGGCTTCGATCGCACCCTCGACTTGATCAATGGTGACCGTCTCCCGCAGCCATTGGCCCTGCCAACTCTGCCCCACCGGTTCGCGGACCTCGGTGGTGGCGAGGATGACATCCTCCCCCGCGACGGCGGCCGGTGTCATCAATGGTGGAAGCGCACAAGCCAGTGTAATCAACGTTGCACAGTTCGAGCGCATCTTCATGGGAACCTCCGTTGGTACCGTGCTTTGTAAACAGAATAGACACCGCCAGTTCAACAAATCTCATCGCTAACGCCCGCCCGGTCGGTCGACACGATATGCCTCATCGTAGCACTCCGATCCAAGGCCGGAAAGCTCACCTGATGTCCATCGAATGGTGAGGGTGCATGACATGCGCCGCGGGGGATTTTTCTCCCTCTCCCGCCCCCGGAAAAAGGGGAGAGGGAGTGAGAGCCTTCCGCGGCGCGTGTCATGCACCCTAACGGTGAGACGGCATGATGCTTCCTGCGAAGAACTCGATTTCGCGAACCAGCACGGTGGCTGCATCAGCGAACCAGTTTCAATCTGATGGCGATGCGAGCCCGCAGGGGCCGAGGCCGCATCGCCATGAACCGCATTTCCGGGACAGGGAAGCCGCGAGAAGTGCCTCGGCCCCCGCCCCCGGACGCCCCCGGACCCCGGCCCCGATTCAAGGACATTCAACGCCCAGGGCAAACGCATGTACCCGAAAAACCGGCTGGCTGCGTCAGCGGCTTCCCGGGGGCCGCAGCCGATGGCCATGGCAGCCCTTGGTCGGGGGTTCGCCGCATGGCCATCAGCCGAAGTTCAGAGGACGGCTGCTGACGCAGCCAGCCAAGCTACATGCGTTTGCCCTGATTCAGCTCCTTCCAACGAGCCGGCGGTCCTGATATGATGGTAGCCTGGCGGTGACCGGCTCTCGCCGCTTCGACCCGAAAAGTCCCGGAGTGGGGTGTCGCAGACAGCGAACTGGGCCGACAAACCACGCCGACTGCCTCCAGCGGATACCCGAACATTACTTAGGACGCTGACCATGCCCGACCCAACTCCCGACCGCCACGCACTGCTCGATCGCTTCAAGGACCTCCGCCTGACTGATGTCTGCGATGCGATGGATGCCATCGGGTTGCAGGACCTCGGCCTGATGGACCAGGCCATCCGGCCGTTGTGGCGCGACACGGAAAGCTTCGCCCATCGTATCGTCGGACTGGCCCATACTGTCCGATTCAAGCCACCTTCGAAGCGCGCCCCGCAGTTCGAAACGTACGAGCAATTCAAGCAGTGGATGGGCTCATGGTATCGCGAACTCGCCAAGGGGCCGATCACCGATGAGATCACGCCCGGTGACCTGATCGTCATCGATGCCGCAGGTGTCGGTGACTGCGGCTTCATCGGGTCCAACAACAGCCTGCAATGGCTCGCGGCGGG
>PUNN01000027.1 GCA_003552605.1 Phycisphaeraceae bacterium | reverse complement strand
CGGATCCGTCCTATGGTTGTTGCATCCTGCATGCCCCAAAGATCGGCCATCCGATCGAAAAGTGTTTACTTTATTTTCGCGCGGTTCCTAACGCAAGAGGCGCAGGCACTCGCCACCTTTGCTGACAACTGGCGCATGGGACGTGTCGATCAAGTCGACCTCGCGTTCGATCTCGGTGAGGTCCGAGAAAGACGTATCAGCAGTGTGCATGAGGCGAGCCTCGAGTTTCTTCTGCCCGCCTTCACTGCCTCCTCGGGCGTCGGCGACCTGCCTGAAGACCTGAGTGCCCCTATCCCCACCGTCCATCGACGGGCGATGGAAGAATTTATCCAGGCCAACGAGCAAGCGATCGCGTTGATCCTGGAAGCCGCCGCGATACCCGAAGCGCGCTATCCGTTCACTTCCCGCTATTCTGATCAATACGATCTCTCACTCGACCACCTCGACCCCCTGCGCCGCCTCGTGGCGCTCATGATGATGCGCACCATACTTGCGGCCGATGAGGGTGATGCCGACCTTGCCGTTGAATCGTTCAATGCAGCCGTTGCGGCCATCAGGTCCTTGAACGATGAGCCGGCTTATCATGCCTGGCTCACGCAACTCGGTTTGACGGCCCGGGTCACACAGACACTGGAACGCATTCTGCATATGGACCTGCCATGGACTGATCAACAGCTTGCGGACCTGCAACGCATCCTTGCCAGCGTCGGCCGGCCAGACGGGGCGGCCCGGGCTCTGATGGAAGTGCGCGTGATGGATTATGCTGATCTTCAGCAGGGAAACTTTCCTGCCTTTCGCCATTCCACCTGGCGCCGCCTTATTGGTTATCGCGAGCGAGACAAGGCACTGGTGTTGCATTACCTGTCCCGTTACATCGAAGCCTTCTCCGGTCCCATCAGCGAGCGACATGATAAGCTCAAGGCGATTCATGATGAACTTGAGGCATTGAGCGGACCTCGCGCGATTGTCGCCATAGTGTTTCCCGTGGACCAGGGAATGGACTTCCTTGACCGCCGGGCCCTGGCTCAACAGCGGCTTGGCCGTACCGCCCTGGCATTGGAGCGATATCGCCTCGCCCGGGGAACACACCCCGACTCCCTTGCGGCCCTCGCCCCTGACTGGCTCGACACCGTCCCCGAGGACCCTTTCGACGGCCAGCCGCTACGTTATCGCAGGAGCGATGATGATTCTGTGATCTACAGCGTGGGAAGGAACCGCGAAGACCATGGAGGCACACCCAAGGACGGAGAGGGTCGCGGTGACATCATTTTTACCGTGCCAACGTCACCGGCACCGGATAACGAGACATGACACGCTTCAATTACTCGATCACCACCACCTCATGTTCGGCGATGCCGGACAGTTCAAACCAAAGGCGGTTTCCACGGATGGTGGATGAAAGCGGCGTTGAGTTGACCAGCGCTGTTGCACCGGCCGGATGGACATCGGGCGGCAGCGCTACGGACACGCGGAAGGGGCCGACCGGTGGGATCGCTTCAACATACTGCGGCCACGCTTCAGCGCCAGTGAGATTCACCATGTGCAGAATCAGCCGGTCAGCCTGTCGGTAGAGATGGCAGTCGAGGCAGCCGGGGCCGGTCACCTCGAATGGAAGCTGGTCTTCCACACACCACCGGACCGCGTTGGCAAGCAGGTCGGCGTGGTCAGGCAGGGCGCACCGGCCGTGGCAGCGGTCGATATCGGCAGGCATATGGATGATCCGGCCACCGGCCGGATGCACCCGGGCAAGGATGGCCGGGATATCCGTCCGCGGCGTGCGCATCCATGCGAACTCCGGCGGGAAGATTGGAAACGAAGGAATGAAGGTGGCCAGCGCCTCGGCCGCGCCTGTGGGCTCGACCACCTCGAGCAATCCGCCGAAGGGAAGAATGTCGGTACGGTCGAAACCCCGAAGCATCGGATGACGCCCCCCACCCCCGGAAGCACTGAAAGCCCCGGAAGCACCGAAGCCACCGGAAGCATCGCCCCCCTCGGAAAGCCCGGAGGGCGCGGAAACCTCACCCACCGAGCCACGACCCTTCACCATCCCGGCGTCACCGCCGCCCGCTTGCCCCACCTCCAGATCACGCGGCGGCGGTGAACCTTCGTTCAGGGCGGGCAGCAACCGCACGTAGGTATGGCCCGCAGGCTCTTCCCAACTGCTCGCATCACCCGTGATGCCATGCTGCGTCCCGGTCAAGCGGGCTCCGAGCAGTTCATCGAGGGCTGCCGCACCACGTCCATCGCCCCGCTCATCCATGGTGGCGATCCGGCCGGTGGCGATCAGGCTGCCGCCGCGCTCGACGAAGCGGCTCACGGCGCGGCAGTGGGCCTCACTCATCACCGCAAGGTGAGGCAGAATGAGCAGTTGGAACCGTTCGGACGCCGCGTCCAGATCATCGGCGTGTACCGGCAGGAAGGCGATACGCCCGCGCATCATGGCCCGGGTCCAGCCCCGCCAGGGCAGCGCCAGTCGCTCGCGGGCTTCATTGCGGCCAAAGAAGTCGATGTTGCGCTGCGACCACACCAGGCCCACGTTCGCCACCGGCAGCCGGTCGTAAAGCACATCTTCGTGGGTCTGATGCCACCGCATCAGGGGCATGGCGGTCTCGTACTGCCGTCGATCCTCATGCCGGGCGCTGATGTGGTGCCACCACGGTGAGATGCCACCGGCAAACCCGGCACGCATCCAAGTGCGGGCCTCCTCGGGCGGATTGGTGCTGAGCCGGAAGGTGCGCGGGCCGCGGGTGTACATCGCCATGCTCTCGGGGATGAGATTCTTCCAACCCATCAGCTCGTGCAGCATCCGGCCGTTGAGCCCGTTCTGCTCGAAGCCGTTGAGCGGATCACGGCCCTGATGATCACACATGATGATGGCCGAACGCCCGGCCAGTTCGCGCAGATCACGGAAACGGCCGGCCTGGCCGATAGGATCACCGTTGAGCATGCCGATCCAGAGGCAATCCGCACCGCCATGCTCCCGGGTGACCTGGTTGTACAGTTCCCAGATGGCGGTTCGACGTTCGTACCCCCAGAGCACCCAGCGCCGGAAGAGAGGGTCATCCCAGTCCACGCTGCGTGGCAGGTCCTCACCACAATCTTCGTGGAAACGTTGTACACAGTTGTTGCAGTAGCAGATGCTGGAGCGACCGAGACCGCTCCAGTTGTTGTCCGTGAAGCCCTCGGGTTGATAGCGATCGATGATTTCACGCAGCACATCGGGGATGAACGTGCGGTAATACGGCCCGTTGATGCAGGGGATATAGCGATCCGCCGCACGGTGTGGTTGGCCGGACTCATCCACGCTGAACCAGTCGGGATGGGCCTTGTAACAGGCCTCTGCGGCCCGGTTGGCGTCCATCCGGGCCACGATGACAAGCCCCTCCTGCCTCGCCGCGGCGGCCACCTCACCGAACAGGTCGCGGTCGCCGAGGTACGTGGCGCGGGTGTGCAGCTCAAAGCGACTGGGGTAATAGGCAATGATCCCCCCGGCATTGATGATCACACCCTGCACGCATGTACTGCGCCAGTATCGGCGCCAGAAATCGAGATCGTATTCGCGGGCATCGATCTCGGTGATGTTTGTCTGACCCCATCGGCGTGTGCGGCGGTACCAGGGAACGCGGGCGTCGGGTTCATGGGTGCTCATAGGCGGCAATTATCGTCGCTGATGTCGTTGGGTGCGAATCCAAAGAAGGTTCCTCGTTCCGGAAGGGCGCATGGTTAGCAGCCATCTTCGGCTGATGGCCATGTGGCCCGAGGGTTCCGGACGCCCCGAGCGCCTCGCGGAGTCGCATGGCCATCGGGCTGAAGACCCCGGTAAGCCCGCTGACCATGCCACCCGACCCTCTCTCGACACAAAGCGCGCCCGCGAGGCGTGTCATCCCCCCGCCACCGGGGGGCGGGTGCATGACATGCGCCGCGGGCATTTTTCTCCCTCTCCCCTCGGGAGAGGGTCGGGGTGAGGGGGGCTCGGTGCAAACGCCCAAATGCTTCATGTGCCGTCTTCCCCGCCTTATGCAGG
>PUNN01000338.1 GCA_003552605.1 Phycisphaeraceae bacterium | reverse complement strand
AGGTTGCCGAACATGCCATCGTTGACGATGGGAAGATTGCGCTCTTCCAGCGCCTCCGCCTTGAAGGCCTCTGCCTCTTCATGCCATTCGCCCACATTGGTTTCCCAGCGTTTCTCACCCGTAGCGATGTCGTAGGCATACACCCGTCCGGTGACCGTGAGCGTCACATAAATCCCGTTTCCGGCAGCCGGATCGATGCCGTTATGATCCCGTTTACTGCTTTGAAAGTTGATCGTCGCCGAAGGCTGTGAAACCTGCCAGAGTTTTTCTCCGGTGGCCGCATCCAGGGCGATGGTGTTCCAATTGGCATCAATGCGGAAGTAGGTGTCCTTGAATTTCTGGTAGTTTCCCTCGCCGCGCCAATAGCGATCGGTAATGGATCCGGGGCGGGCAATCACATCCCCCGTGGCTTCCGACCAGGAGAGGATGTACACGCCGTCCACCACGACCGCGGCCGAGGTCTCACCATAGGTGGGCTCGAAGCCCTGCGCGAGGATATGTCCGGCCGGGCCGGAACTCGAGCTGTTGATTCCAGTGTGAATTTCGTATGACCAGGCAGGCCGGACAAGATACCCGTGGTCGGCCAACTCAACACCGTCCTCCGCAGGGAGGACATAATTGTGAGCCGTGCGGTAGCTCCAGTCCGCGGCGTGAAGGCCCGATGCAAACGCAACAGCGCCAAGGAAAGCAAGGATGCTGAGAACGCTTGCGGAAGGGAGGGAGTTTTGTTCTTTCATGGTGTTCTCTTTCTGAGTAGGGTGTGGGTGGCGTGTGGCGGGATCTTCCGGATGGCCTTCGGCCGACGACCGCCAGCGGTGTTTTTGACGACTTTATCCACTGATCGAGAGAGAGGCTATACCTTTTTGCGTCAACATGCGCACATTTTGCGTCAGCATCCGCACTTCTTGCGTGCAGCTTTCAGCGGGTTCGCGACGGAGAAAATGGGATATCCCTATTCTTGGGCCCTTGGCTTCGTTATGCTACGGCACCGCCATGCCGCGCACCACCCGCGGTTCGGGCGGGGAGCTTTGTGGCCACATCATGAACCTTGGCAACGCCCGGGCGGTCGAGTTCCATGAGGTTGGCGAGGACCAGGCCCACCTCGAGCTGGCCGTTGCCTCGTGCGCGCCGGCTGCCCATGAGGCGGGCTGGGACGACTGCGCATCGACCTGCCGGCGAACTGCCCGCGTCGGGTGGACCGGCCCGAATCCGGGTTGGAGGTGGTGGCGATCGGCCGCAGCGGTCAGTGTGGCCCCATTCGGCGGCGAGAAGTGGCCTGCAACCATCGCAACATGAGCGGCCCTGGAATGGGCGACGGCGGGGTAGACAGGAATGTCCTCCTCCTTCCGCGGCAGCTTGTATCATGGCGGGATGGAACGACTGGAACTGCGTACACGCAAGCGGGATGAGTTTGTCGCCATCACGGGCGAGGTTCAGGAGGTGGTCCGCCGCGCGGGCGTCGAGCGGGGGTGGCTCATCGTCTACGTGCCGCATACCACCGCGGGGGTGACGATCAATGAGAACGCCGACCCGGATGTGGCGGCGGACATGATCGCCCAACTCGACAAGATGGTGCCGTGGCGTCAGCCGTTCTATGCCCACGCCGAGGGCAACACCGCAGCGCACGTGAAGGCTTCCATGATGGGCTCTAGCGCCACGGTGCTTATCGAAGGTGGACGCCTGGCGCTGGGCACGTGGCAGGGCATCTTCTTCTGCGAGTTCGATGGCCCGCGCTCACGCCATGTGCTTGTCGAAGTCTTTGGGAGAGATTGAACCAGGCCTGAGTCCCCCCGGCGTGCCTCGCCCGATGCGCGCAGTCGCGGCGGCCTCGCTGAGGCCGCCGCGAAATGCATGGGCATCGGGTCAGCCTGGCCGTTCAGGCCGCGGCATCACCGCTTGTCGGGATCACCGTAACCGTTCCACCAGCCGTTGTCTTCGTTGCCATCCTCGTTGAAGTCGTCGATCTGCTCGCGGGTCATCTGCTTGCCGTGGCCATCGGCGAACACGAATGCCCCCTGCCCGGCGTTGCGCTCGGAGGGCATGGCCCGGGCGTTGGGGTCATGGTTGCGAGCGTAGAAGCCGGTGGCGCGGCCGCTGCCGCGGGCCGACTCGAGGGGTGGATCGAGCGTGTACTGGCCATCACGGCCTTCATTGGCCCCCTCGGTGTCACCCACGACGACGGTACGGGTGGGCTGGCGGATGCTCAGATCGCGGCGGCGGAACTCGACACTGGCACGGGCGTTGCCGAGATACTGGTAGTTGTAGCCATAGCCACCGTAAATATTCAGGTCATCGGGGTTGAAATCGCGCTGCGTGACCGAAGCGCTGCCGCCCTGCCGCAGGGCCTGCTCGGCGATGCGCATGGCATCGTCGCGGGCGACCTCGTGCCAGAAATGTTTGCCGAGGATGGCCTCGGGCGAGCCCTCACTGAGATCAATGGTGGGGCTGAGAAAGACATCAGGGTTTTCGATGTACGGATAAAGGTAATCAGCCCATCGCGGCTTGACGTTGTCCACCGGCCCGCTCGGCCGGTTGGTGCTGAGCACTGAGGAATGCCAGGGATAGAGGCCGTTGTGGTCGGTGAGGAAGCTGTGCATGGCGATCGAGCCGATCTGCCGGACATTGCTGAGGCTCTGCGTGCCCGCCGCGGCATTTCGCACGGCGGCAAGCGCCGGCAGGAGGATGCCGATGAGCAGGGCGATGATGGAGATGACGACAAGCAGCTCGATGAGCGTGAAACCGTGGCTGTGTGCGTGGCGTGGCATTGGGGGTCTCCTTGCTGCGGCTGAGACTCGTTTTCAATTGATCCTAAGGCGGCAGGCCTCCCGGGCCACGTGGCCCGGCTTTAGTTGAGATTGAGGCTCGTTATCAATGGTATGATAACGGTACGAAATGGGCTGTCAAATCGGCTTCACGGAGCGAACGCATGATGAGGGCCGCCTCCTCCGGGGGATGACTGTCAAATTGTTTACTCTCAGTATTTTATGAGAAGTTTCCCCATCGCCGGCACTGCCACGGTCTGGTGAGACAGTGGCTTGTGGAGGGGTGGACTTCAGGTATGCCTGTCGCAATGTCCGAAGCCGGGGCAGTGCGCCACGTACGGGAGTGGGAGTGGTGGGTTACCCCCGGGGGCTGCCTTCCGGGGGTTGCCTTCGGTCGCACGCCCTTGCTCAGCCAGGGCGAACGCATGTAGCTTGGGTGGCATGGTCAGCAGCCGTCTTCGGCTGATGGCCATGCGGCGAACCCCCAATCACAGGCCGTCATGGCCATCGGCTGCGCTTCCGGGGGCAGCCGATGACCATGCCACCCGGATTCGCGTCTACATGCGTTTGCCCTGCTTGCTCAGCCCCCCTCGCAAGCCCCCAAACCAGGGCGACCGCGCGCCGCGAGCCCCCTCATGCCCCGCAGATACGCGGGTATGGCGTGGGTTCGCGTTGGAGCTCGGCGTCGAGGAAGTGGCGGAACAGTTCGGCCCGGACCTCACGGTGGGCTGGATCATCCCACAGGTTCCGCGTCTCGCCGGGGTCTTCTGCGAGGTCGAATAGCTCACCGTAGGTCTCGCCGCGGTAGATCGTGATCTTGTAGCGGTCCGTGATGAAGGTGCGAAGGTGCAGCTTGGTCGGCTGGTGGCGGTTCTCGCAGATGGCCCAGTCGCGGGCGGGGGTGTCGCCACCCTGCCATACATCAAGCTGGTTCACCCCCTGCATGCGGCCGGGCACCTCAAGGCCCGCCGCCGCGGCGAAGCTCGGGGCAAGGTCGACCAGCGATTGCATCGCTTCGCTTGTCCGCCCCGCCGGCACACGGCCGGGCCAGCGCACCAGGTACGGCAGCTTCAGAAGGTCTTCGTAGTGGAACGCCCCCTTGGCGATCAGGCCGTGGTGGCCGAGGAAGTGGCCGTGATCGGTGGTGAAAAGCACCAGCGTGTTGTCCGCCACGCCGCGGGCATCGAGCGCCTCGAGGATGCGGCCGATCTGGGCGTCCATGAGGCTGGTCATGCCGTAGTAGCAGGCCATGTCGCGATTGAGCGATTCGGGGT
>PUNN01000525.1 GCA_003552605.1 Phycisphaeraceae bacterium | reverse complement strand
GAGCCGGTAACGCGGCGGTAGCGCCCCATCGCATCGGCCACAGCACCGGCATCGGCGTCAGCAAGGGCAGGGGCGAGCGTATCGAGAATGCGCTCCGCCGCGCGGCGGGCCGTGGGGTCACCCTGTCGCTGCCAGAGCGCCAGCAGAGCCCCCACCCCGTCTGAAGCAAGCAGGTTTTCCGCCCGCCCGAGATCGTGCTGCTGGGACTGCATCTCGCCTACAAAGTCCCGGTAGGCACGCATCACCGATTCATCCAGCGCGTACAGGGCTCGGCCGCCGCCGCCGCTCGCCGCGGGCGCCAGTGCAAAGGGCAACCGCGGCCCCTCAGCAATCGCCGCGGCCCATTGGCCGGCGGCCGCGGCGGCGAGGTCGAGGTAATGCTGCTGCCCGGTAAGACCGTGGGCGATCACGGCCATGTTGATGCAGCGGAAGTGATCCGGCAGGTTCAGTTCCAGCCCCGGTTCAACACGCACCCCATCGGTGCCGAGATACATCGACCGGTACATCCCCTGCTCCCAGTCGAACCAGGGTTCCACATCGTTTGACCAGTTGCCGGTGTGCTCGGCGGCGTCCACGATCTGCGCCCGTGTGCAGGCATCGGTGGGATCGAGCCGGGCCATCATGCCGAGGAACAACTCGAAGTGCTCGGTGCCGTGATGCACCTCGTGCATCCGCCAGTAACCGTGATCCCACTGCCCGGTGGTGGCAAAGTGCTCGCACACGGCATCGCGCTGCTCGCGGAGAAAGTCGAGAATATCGCCATCGCGTCGCTGCCGCAGCAGCGGCTCCCACCCGGTGGTGTAGGTGAGCTGGTCGTGGACATCCGTGGGCGGTGCATCGGCATAGCGACTGATACAGTCGCTCGCCCAGTCGGCAAGCTCATCAAGCATCCGCTCCGCCGCAGCGGCGGGACCGGCAATTGGCTCGATGCGGATCGAGTACTCCGGCTCGGTGGTGGCCCGTTCCATGGGGGCATGATAGTCAATACGCGGCGGGCCGAGGCAGCGCGATGGACAGGTGCCCCGGCGTGGTTGGCAAGGCGTTGGCCGTGACGGCCCCGGTTCCGTAACATGCGCCCGTGCCCCCCTGTTGCACCGTTTGCACCGAAGGAGCTTCTGATGACGAAACTGCCCGGTTACTCTCTGCCTGCCCTTCTGATCGCGAGCCTGTTTGCCGGTTGCGAGGCGGCGCCTCGGTCGACCGATGCGGCCCGCGAGGGCGACGCCGATGACAAGGCCGCGTGGAAGATACGCGCCGAGGCGGAAATTGAACGCCATCGCAAGGGTGATTTCACCATCACAATCGTCGATGCTGAAGGCCGGCCGTTGCGCGATGTGCCGGTCGATTACAAGCTCGACCGCCACCACTTTCTCTTCGGCACGGCCGTGACGGGCAACCCCGCCGATCCCGACAGCGAGACCGAGCGGCGGTACCGTGAGTTCATCCTCGAGCACTTCAATGCCCTCGTTTGCGAGAATGCCATGAAGTGGTATTCGGTCGAAAAGGAACCGGGTGAGATCACCTTCGATTATGCGGACCGGCTGATGGCATTCGCCGAGGAACACGATCTTGCGATGAGGGGCCACACTATCTTCTGGGCCAAGCCTCACTGGGTCCAGGACTGGATCCACGAACTGGATGATGATGATCTGCGCGAGGCAATCGATGCCCAGCTCGAACGGATGGTCGGGCGTTACGAGAGCCGGCTGATCGCATGGGACGTGGCCAACGAGATTCTCACCGGCCATTTCTTCCGTGACCGGCTGGGCGAGGAGATTCACGTCGACATGTTCAAGCGCGCCCACGAGCTTGACCCGGACGTTGAGCTTCACGTTAACGAATATTCCATCCTCAGCAATGAGGGTAAGACCGGCGAATACATCGAGATGATCGAGCGGATGAAGGAGCAGGGAGCTCCGATCCACGGCATCGGCATTCAGGAACATGCCGCGCAGCGGTTTGTCGATCCCGCCCGGGCCGATGAGGTTCAGAATCCGCTGACCCCGCAGGAAGTGTGGGATGGGCTTGATCGGTTCGTCGAGGCCTTCCCCGACCTGCCGCTGCATCTTACCGAAATCAGCGCGCAGACAGACGATCAACAGCGCCGCGCCGAGTCGCTGGAGATGCTGTTCCATGTCGGCTTCGCCCACCCGCAGGTCGAGTCGATCCTGCTGTGGGGGTTCTGGGAACGTCGCCACTTCCGCGGCGCCGAGGCTGCGCTGGTTGACCGCGACTGGAACCTGCTGCCCGCGGGTGAGCGGATCAGCGAGCTACTGACTGATACATGGCATACAGAAGGATCAACGCGCACCGATGACGAGGGGCAGGCTGTGATCCGCGGCTTTTTCGGCAGCTACCGGATCACCGCGACGGGACCGGATGGGGAAGCGCTGGAAGGCACGGTCGAGCTGTCTCCAGACGAGACAAATGCAGCGCTGAGGCTGGAAGCTGTGGCACCGTAGGTAAGACGCTTCACTCCCTGTTCCGGCAGTGTGCCGGCCCCGCTGCTATTCTGATTTGTCATGGCGACGACTCGGCCACCGAGCATGCCCGACCCCGCACTTCGGCCGGCACCGCGGGGATCGCTGTGGGGCAACTTCAGCTTCATGCTGATGTGGGTCAGCGTGGCAGCGAGCGGTTTCGGTGACCGGCTCGTGCAGCTCGCCTTCACGGAAATGCTCGGCTTCCGGGCCGAGGGCGCTGAGGCGGCGAGTGTGCAGGCGGGGGGGCTGTTCTTTTTCTTTCTGCCCTACCTCCTTTTCGGCCCACTCGGGGGATGGCTGGCCGACACACTGCCCCGCAAGTGGATCATGCTCGGCTGCGATGAGGGCCGCGCCCTGCTGCTGCTGCTCGCCACGGCCGTGCTCGTACCGCTCGGCGCCAATGGCGGCCTGCCCTCGGAGCATCACTGGCAGCTCTACGCGCTGATGTTCATGGTGGGGGCTTGCGCGGCGGTATTCGCCCCCACGCGGAACGCCACGGTGCCGCAGGTCGTCCCGCGCGAGAACCTTCAATCGGCCAATGCCATCATCCTCGGCATCACGACCATCGCCGCGCTGGTGGGTGTGATCGCCGGCGGGCAGGTCATCGAGCGCGGCTCGGTGTCGGATGGAATACTGGTGGCGATGCTGCTGTTCCTGGTCAGCGGCACGCTCTTCGCCTTTCTGCGCGTGCGGCCGATGAAGACCTACCGCCCGCGGCAGCAACCGGGACAGTTGCAGCGGATCGTGCAGGGCATGCGGTACATCCGCCAGCACCGCCGCGTGGCCTGGCTGGTCTTTGTCTACACGCTGTTCTGGGCCGCGGCGAGTATTTTCATCGCGGCCCTCGCCGCGTTCGTGCGCACGCATTACGAGACGCCCACGGAGATCATCTGGACCCGCTACACGCTGCTTCAGGGGGCCACGGGCCTGGGCATGCTCGCTGCGGCGCTGCTGGTGGCATGGCTGAACACGCGGCGGGAGTCGGCGTGGGTCGCGATGGCATCGCTGGCAGGCGCCGGTATGCTCCTGGCGGTGATGATGGTCAACGTCTCCTACCCCGTCGGGCTGGTACTGGCGTTTTTCATCGGCCTGACCGGCAACACGGCGGTCATCACCGTGTCGACCCTGACCCAGGTGCTGTCGGCCAACTACATCAGGGGCCGCGTGTTCGGGGCGCGAGAGCTGCTGTCGACCGCCGTGGTCGTGCTGGTGCATCTGACCATCTGGCAGATGCCGCAGGCAGACCGCATGATGGTCCCGGCACTGGCCATCATTGCGGCGGGACTGGTCCTCGCCGGCGGGCTGGGCCTGATCATCGAGATGCCGCGGGGGCCATTGCCGAGCTGGAAGCTCAGCGCCGCCCGGCGCGTGATGCGTCTGTTCTGCTTCGCATGGCATCAACTCCGCTTCACCGGCAAACACCATGTTCCCCACGAGGGACCGGTGATCCTCGCGGCTAATCACACCACCGGATTGGACCCGTTCCTGATCCAGGTCGGCCTGCCGCGGCTGGTGCGGTGGGTCATGCTCGAGCGGTACCGCTACCGGCTGCTCGAGCCGCTCT
>PUNN01000198.1 GCA_003552605.1 Phycisphaeraceae bacterium | reverse complement strand
TGTAGGCCTCACCCGCCACTCGCCTGGGCTTCCTCTGGCGATTGGTTCCGGGCCTGTTGCCTTGGTTAAGCGGCGTCTGGCGGTTGTCGTGGCGGCGGGCAAACAGGTCGCCCACGGCGGCCTTGGGACTGAACAGGGGCTGATCGACGGGGCGGTCAAGCATGAACTGGCGGAGGATCTTCTGACTTCGCGGCCCGAACCAGATGGTGCGGTCCCGGCCGGCGTGGGCCATCTTGTGCTCGGCGAGCACCACCGCCCATACCTCACCGCTGGTATCGAGGTCCAGAGCCCGCAGCCCCACCAGTTCACTCGGGCGAGCACCGGTCAAGAGCAAAAGATCAACCAGCCCCCGCACCGGCCGCGGGAGCCGCCGCCGCACAGCCCGGATGTGGGCCATCGGCACCGGCTGGACCGGATCGCCCTCCTTGGCCTCACCGTGCCGCAACGGTTCCAGGGCCTGCAGAGCCTGGAGCACCTCCGGGCTGACCAACTCGCGGGCAACGCCCCACTTGAAAATTGACCGGACCGCAGACATCTGGCGGTTGATGTTCCGCCGGACCCACCCCTGGCTCACCATCTCGGATCGCAGGGCGGCGAGTCGGAGGGGCCCGAAGTCGGCCACGGGCGTGTCGGCGTAGAGCCGCAGCAGCAGTTTGATCGCACTGCAGACCGACTGCTTCTGGGCCCGCTTCTTGCCGTACCGGCTGACCAGGTGCTGCCAGTAGGCATCGACGAGCTCGACCACCGTGATCTCGGCATCCGCCCCGGCGGTAGGCTGAGGCGGCTGCCCCGTGGTCAGCCACTCGGCGATGGCTCGACGGTAGACCTGCTCGATGTCCGGGTCGTGCCACCGGCCGAGGTAGTGACGCCGGCCATTGAGCACGACGAATGCCCGGTCATGGCCACTCGGACGGGGCTGACGGCGGAGTTTGGGGATGCGGGGATGGCTGGTAGATGCAGTCTTCGCTCGACCCATGGTGCGGCTCCAAGTACCGGGAAGGTATCCAGTGGATACCTTCAAACTTGGGTTACGGCCGCACCGCCGAGGTCGGCGGGTGACACCTAAGTACGGCGTCCGGCGTTACTTAACTTCAATCGGGGTGACTGGATTTGAACCAGCGACCTTCTCGTCCCGAACGAGACGCGCTACCAAGCTGCGCTACACCCCGAGGGCGGATGTGGTCGGGGTGGCGTGGGGCGCTGCCCCGACCGGTAGTCGGATTGTACCCGCCACGAGGGTGCGATGCCACCCGGCGTGATCGGGAGCGATCGCGCCGGGCGGGATGGGCATTGGGGGAAGGAGGTTTCCCCGCGGGCGCCGGGGGCGGGTGGTTCAGGATTCTGGGATTTCACCGACGAGGGCGGCCTGTTTGGCTGCGCGGGTTTCGTGCTCGGCGAGCCGGCCGCCAGTGGGTGAGGCGATTTCGGCGGTGTCCCCATCGGCGATGCGTTCGAGCATGGCGCGGGCGACATCCGGGGCGATTTCCTCGGGGATCTGGCCGAGGATCACCTGCTGCGTGACCCGGTTCTGCTTGCAGAACCAGGCGACGAGTCGGCTGACCATCTCTTTCTGGGTCATGCCGTTCCACGACCTGATCTTCTCAAGGTCCTCTTTACAGCCGTCGAGCATCTCGATGTTCATGTTCTGGCGTTTGCGGGTCATGTTTTTACCCCTGTGTTTCCGTCCGCCGCCCCCGTCCGTGGGAGCCGGCACCTTCTTGCCCCACCAGATATAGGGTCTCATGCGTCCGTTGGCCCTATATCATGATTACGACACATAAAGAATACGCTCTATCGCGACGGGATGCAAGTGGGCCCCCCTTAAATCGGGAAGAATTCTGCAGAATTTCTTCCCAAATTTTTTCTGGAGCAGGAATCCAAGAGTATACGATCCCTTCCCATGGCCATCGCAGCGGCATTCCGGTCCGGTGCGGGAGCCACTCCGGGGGCATTGCGGGAGTGGTCCCACGCGGGTTGCCTGCGGCGTTTCGGGCGTCTTTCGGGGAGGTTCCGGGACAACGGCTGGGGGGCTGGGGGGCCGGAGGCGGAAATTCAGGCATTGGCCCCGTGGCGTGTCGGGCGTTACCGGCCACGCCGCGGGCGGGTCTGCCATCGTGGCAGGACGCCGTTGTAATCTGAGCGCTGCTGTGGCGACGTACTGAAAAAGTGACCCATGAACATCACCCTCGGCCCTTACCAGTACCGCATGCGACGCACCGATCAGCGGCTTTTCGTGAATCGAAAGCCGGTGCTGGCCATCTGTGACCACCAGGCGCGGGAGTTGGTCATCCAGGATGGCTTGAACCATCAGACACTTCGCCAGGTAATCGCCGATGCCGTCGGCCGCATCTGGGCCTATCGGTTCGGCGAGCAGTCGGCTGCCGCCATTACCGCGGGTGTCGATGTCGCATCGGATGAAGCAACCCGGCCGGATGGGCCGGATGGTGCGGGCGGCGCGCGGCGGTTCGGCTTCGAGTGGTAGGGGGTGGCGCCGGCCGGCCGGCACGTTGCATGTGGCTTCGCCGCGCTGCGGCGGCACGCCCTTATCGCGGTACCGATTCATCCTTGACGGGGAATGCAAGGTGCACGCGCTCGCTGTCGCCGCCGCCCTCGGTCCATGGATCAATACGGAGGTAGCGGCTGAGAAAATGCACGGCGATGTAGATCGGGCCGGTATCGACTGCGGCGACGGCGAGTTTGAAGAAATAACTCGCTGCGATCAGCGCACCGAGGTTGACCGCGAGCGGGAAGTCGGGCATCTCTGCCACGACACCGTCAAGCGCTTCAGTGAAATGCCAGGTCAGCAGAATGACCGCGAACGAGTCGATAAGCTGGCTGACAAAGGTGGAGCCACAGTTGCGCAGCCAGAGCCACCGGCCGCGTGTCAGTCGTTTCCAGAAGTGAAACACGAACACATCACAGAACTGCGCCGCCATGTAGGCGACCATCGAGGCGCCGACGGCGGCCATCGCCAGATTACGAATCAGGAAGAACGCCGGCTCTTCACCCGGTGGCTCTGCCCCGGGCAGCACCGCCCCGAGCCACAGGATGGCAATCAGCCAGAGGTTGAGGATCAGCCCGACAAAGACAACGAAGTTCGCGCGGCGTCGGCCGTAGAACTCGCTGATCAGGTCCGTGCAGAAGAAAGTCACCGGATACGGCAGCACGCCCACGGCGACGGTGAACGCAAGGTAGTAGGTGTCCCCGGCCGGGTCGGTGCCGAAGGGCACCTCGAAGAGCCTGATGAACCGGCTGACACCGAGCAGGTTGAGCATCGCGAGGGTGCCGAGGAATATGCCGGCAAGCAGGATGAACACGCGCTCCCGCCGCTGATGCAGCGTGACCGGATCGATCGGTGGCAGATCGGCGAATCGCGTGCTGTGTTGCATGGTGTGTCACCGGGCTGGACGGGACAACTTTAGGGCCGGTGGGGACCCCGAGCAAAGCCGGTGCGGTTTGGCGGTTGGATGAGGGTGCATGACATACCCGCGGGTATTTCTCTCCCTCTCCCTTCGGGAAAGGGGCGGGGTGAGGGGGGGGCTCGGTGCAAACGCCCAAGTGCTGCATGTACGGTTCATCCCGCCTCATCCAAGGGCCGGCCCTTGGATCAATCACGGCACGACCGGCACGAATCTACCCCCACCCCGGGCCCTCTCCCCAGGGCGGACGCATGTAGCTTGGGTGGCATGGTCAGCAGCCGTCTTTCCGGGGGCGGCTGCTGATGCAGCCAGCCAGACTGCATGCGTTCGCCCTGTGCTCCGGGTATCGGGCCGTGGCGTTGGCGTCGAGGGCCGTTGAAGCCGTGGGTTCGCTCCATCCACATCCTTCGAGGGCCGGGCTCAGGTCAGGCGAACCATTTCTCGAGCGTGGTCATGTCGACTTCGGTGAGGCTTTCCACAGCGCGGTGGGCGAGGTGCAGGCTGCTTCGCGGTTCGGTGGTGGCCACGCCGAGGGTCTGAAGCCCCGCAGCTCGCGCGGCGGCGAGGCCGGTGCTGGTATCCTCGATCGCGAGGGTGCTCGCTGGCTCGATCCCCTCGGCCGGGTGGCGGGCGG
>PUNN01000006.1 GCA_003552605.1 Phycisphaeraceae bacterium | reverse complement strand
GCAAAACCATCACACCCATCTTGACCGGACCGGCGGCATTCGCGAGAATACGCTGTTCGTTGGCCCCTGCTTACCAGCCCCGCCGGGCACACGCATGCCAACAGCCGCGCCGGCACAGAACAGAGGAATTTGGACATGACGCAGAGCGACCCCGTTTGGGGGACGTCGGGGGCCCCTAGAGCGCTGTGGCCTTCACGATGCGCAACCGCACTCGCGATTGGGATTGCCTGTGGCCTTGCCCTTGCCACCGTCGGCCTGTTCGCAGTTGCGGGCTGCGCTTCCGGCAACCCGAATGGCGATCCCGTGCCTCCGCCGCCAGCGGTTGAAGGCCCCGAATTCCTCCACGGCACCATCGGCTCCTACACGCGCCCGCGGGGGTTTGAACCGGTGCCCGTCGGGGGATACGGACTCGTGGTAAACCTTCCGGGCAGTGGTTCCTCGGATGTGCCATCGTTCCTTCGCCAGTCGATGGAAAGGCAGATGGCCCAGCGCGGCGTCGGCAGCACGCGCTACGGCATGAGCTATGTCAGCCCCCGCCGCATGCTCCAGAGCAACGATACCGCGGTCGTTGCCGTTCGCGGTGTCATCCCGCCTGGCGCGCCGCGCGGCTCGCGTTTTGACCTGCTGGTGACGGCCCTGCCCGGCACGCAGACGACCAACCTTCAGGGCGGCCAGCTCTGGAGCGTCGACCTGTCCTCGGCCGGCCTTTCAGAGGCCATGATGATGGAGCGCCCGCTCGCACGCGGTCAGGGCTCGCTTATCGTCGATCCGATCGCCGACGACAAACCGGCCGAACAGCAGATTGAACTCAAGCGTCAGGCGGTCATCCTTGGCGGCGGCGTGGTCAGCCAGGACCGCCCGCTCCACCTCGTACTTAATCGGCCCGACTGGACTCGCAGCCGACAGATCGCCGACCGCATCAACGAGCGGTTCCCCCGGGAGCCGGATGCCGGCCGCGATACCGCTGTGGCCCAGAGCGATGCCCTGATCGAGATCAACATCCCCCGTCGCTTCGAGAGCCGTCCCGGCGAGTTGCTTCGACTCATCGAACATACCTACCTGCAACGCACCCCGGGCTTCGAGCAACAGCAGGCGCGGCGACTCGGGCAGATCGTCGAGCAGTCTCCCAACACCGCCGAAAACGTCTCGCTCACCTGGCAGGTGCTCGGCCGTACCGCCTTGCCGCAGATTGCGCAGTATTACCAGCACAGCGACCGCCGTGTGCAGGGGGCAGCCCTTCGCGCCGGAGCCCGACTCGGCGATCACAACGCCGTGGACTCGATCGTACAGTGGGCGCAAAGCGAGGATTGGCGCCACCGTGTGGAAGCGACGATGCTCATGGCGTACATCTCCAACAACGGGAGGATCCGTCAGACCTTGCGGCAATTGCTCGATGATGATGATCGCCGCGTCCGCATCGCCGCCTACGAGACACTGGCAGCGACGCGATCCCCGCTGGTCCGCAAGATTCCCTTCGGGCAGGGGGCGGAAGCCAAGTTCCGCCTTGATCTGGTCCCCGCCGAAGAGCCGCTGGTATACATCACGCAGGTGGGCATCCCGCGCGTGGTCATCTTCAATCCCAACGCCACCTTCAAGTCTGACCACTTGGCCCAGTTGTGGGATAACCGGCTGATGTTGCGGCGACAGGAAGGCCAGCCACTCGAGGTCTTCTACCAGCCATATCGCCGGGGCCAGGAGCATCGCAACCCCGAGCACCACCACGTCGCCCCGACCGTGGCCCACCTCGTTGCCCTGCTCGGTCACAGGCCGACGATGGACGAGCCCGAAGATGGCTTTGATCTCAGCTACAGCCAGGTCTCGCACGTCCTCTACAACCTCCACCGGATGGATGCCCTCGATGCCGATATCGAGGTGCGCATGAGCGATCTCGCCTCAGTGATTGCAGACCTGTCACATCGCCGCGCTGGCCGCCATCCCGAAACCGGCCCCGACCCGACGCTTCGCCCGGTCGCCGCCCATGGCCAGCAGAGCAGCGACGAAACGCCGGGTGGTGCCGCGGCGGCGGCCGAGGCCTTCGAAGATGACGACCTGCCGATGCCCATGCAGCCTCGCGGTATGGATGATGATGACCAGGCGCCGGAAGGCGCCGGTGATGACATGCTCGACATGCTCGATCTGCCCCAGCACACCGCACCAACCCGGGTCGATACCCCCGACCAACCCCAGCCCGGTCACGGGGGACAGAGGCACGGGGCAGAGGGCGAGGGGGCGCCCGCCCCAACCTCGCCTGAGCAACCGGGGCAATCACCGGTAGATGCCCCCCATGAACTGCCACAGCCCATGCCCCCCGGCCAGCAGCCGAGCCCGGATGGTGCGGGCATGCCTCAGGACGGTGCAATCCATCCCACACCACAACAGCAGCACCCCCACCAGCCGGCCGCACCCGGGCAGGGCCCGTCACAGCCTCAGCCAGCCCCGCCGACACAGCAGCCGCCCCAGCAACCCGCCGAGCCGGCGCCTCAGCCGCCACAGGAGCAGCCACCGCAGCAGGATGCACCCGAGCCCGCGCCTGCCGGTGAGGAGGATGACCTGCCCATGCCCATACCCGCCGAATGACCGAGGCTCTTACCGGTCTTGGCAGCCCCGCAAGCGTTACCAGCGCATCCCGCCCCTCCGGTCACAACCGTCGCTCCGGTTGCCCGGTTCTGGACAAGGTGGCGGCGCATTGTCGGGCCCCGCAGTCATTACGGCACCCGCACCAAGGCTCTATACCGATGGGGCATTCATGAGTCTTCGCGCCCCGGATGCATGCGATCCCTTGCGAATCCTCTATTACGAAAAGGTAAGGGGGGTGGCATGGTCAGCGGCCGTCTGCGGCCGATGGCCATGCGGCTCGGAAGGTTATGGACGCCCTGAGTACGTCGCGGACTCGCATGGCCATCGGGCTGAAGACCCCCGGAAAGCCCGCTGGCAAAGCCAGCCATGCTCGACTTTCCGCGGCGGGTGTCATGCCCCCTCGCGCTCCCTGCCCTTATTGAGCGAGGGGGCGGAATAGCAACAACGTTCGTATAATGAGAGGGTCGGGGGTGATCGCACCGTGGAGAATTCGGTCATGTCCAACTGCCGCCTCTGCCATCTCATCGTCGCCGCATGCTGCATTGCTGCTATTTCCCTGGGGCTGAGCGCCACCTACGCCGATGATCCCGGCGAGGAGGCGGAGGCAGTGAATCGCATTGAAGTGGAACTCTCCCGGAGCCAGGTCCAGGCGCTCTGGTCACGTAACTGGCGGGATTATGCAAGTCGCGTCCTTCTGCTTGAAGAGGGCTTCGCCTTCTGCCCGAGTTACGACCGCCGTTTCCCGAGCAGCCGGGGCGTCACCGCTTCCGACCTGATCCGCCAAAGCCGTCGTGCCTCGCAGCCCACCATGCCTCGCGCTGAAGCCCAGGCCGGGGCTGCGGCGTTACCGCGGATGGAAGTGGGGCAATACGGCTACGTGGATTCGGTACGCATTGTCGAAATCCGTGGCCCGCAGGAAATGCTCGTCGATCAGCTCCGCCTCATTGATGCGACGGAACTGAATGCTGAGGTCCGGGCCGAACGGATACGCCTGCTCCGTGCCGGCCGCGACCGCCGTCAGATCGATCAGTACATCGATGCGCTGTTCGGCCAGCGGCAGGAACTCGCCGCGCGGCAGCGCGATCGCGATTGGCGCCAGCGGTTGGTCCTTCGCGGCTTCCCGACTGCCGATCTTCAGGAAGGAACGGAATGGAACGGCCCGCGCGGTGGCCTCCAGATTGCCATCGCCTTGGAGCCACCGGAGCAACAACGTCGGTTCCGCCGTGATCCGATGATTGCGGTACGGGCAGACATGTTTGGCGAAGGAATCACCGCATCTCAATTCGTACGAATGCTGGCGTTGTCCGATCACACGATCGAAAGCTTCTGCGCCCTGGTCTACCAGCAACGCCAGAACGCCCCCGACCGCGAGCACGAATCCATCTTCAACACACTCCGCACCGACCACGACCGCGTCCTCGCCGCCACCGCCGAACCCACCCCCCGATCCACCCCCACCCGGCGCCGCTGACCCACACCCCG
>PUNN01000160.1 GCA_003552605.1 Phycisphaeraceae bacterium | reverse complement strand
CCACCTCTGCTGTTCGTGCCCCCAATCTGCGACGGCGGTGTTAGCTGGGAGGCCGGGACGCCGGGGTGGGGTCAATCCGAGGTAAACCGTGGGGAGAGCAAGACCGGCGTGTCGCGGCCAGGTCTCGCGCCGTCGGTCAGCAGGCAGGTCCAGCCCAACCGCCCCACCCGCCCGCATCGCGCCCGATGCACCCACCGTACGGGGAGCAACTCAGATGGCCGTGAGGCGAACCCGCCTCCACCGGCCGCCATGGGCATCGGCTGCACACCCGGAAGCTGCTGGCCTTGCCACCGTATCTTGCAGCAACATGCGTTTGCCCCGTGTGCGTGATACGCACGCTTCCGGTCATCTGGTGTATCCTGGCGCCTGGCAGGGGCAGCACCCTGAACAGAATGTTCTGCCGGAGATCAAAACAATGCCGAGCGTTGAAGCGATGGACAAGCACTTTCCGAGGTACACGCAGTTTGGTGGGCCGGATGTGCCGACCTGGTGTTGCACCCCGGGCGAGGGGCGGTCGATTCACCGGTTCTTCGACACTTCACCGATCAGCCCGGACGGGCGGTACCTGGCAGTGTTTCGGATGCCGTTCGAGGATCGCCTGCCCGAGCCCGGCGATATCGGGCATGTGGTGCTGATCGATCTTGAAAACGGCGGCGAGCGGGTGGTCGCGACCACGCGAGGATGGGAGCCGCAGATGGGGTGCAACCTCAACTGGTCCGGCGACCGGCACCTCGTTTTCAACGATGTCGACACCGATACGTGGACGCCGCAGGTCGTCCGTCTGCACGTGGAAACCGGTGATGAGCGCCGCTGGCCCGGCGGGGTCTACCACGTCTCACCCGATGGCCGATACGCCGCGGCGGCGTCGATGGAGAAAATGCGACGTACCCAGCCCGGCTACGGTGTGCTCGTGCCAGATGGGCACAGCCGGCGCAATGTCGGTGCGGTGGACGATGATGGGTTGTTCATCACGGACCTGGAGACGGGTGAGCGGAAACTGGTGTTCACGCTCGCCGACGCCGTACGGGTCTGCCCGGAACTCGCGGCGATGTCGCAGTCGCAGCAGGATGAGTGGGAGATCTATGGTTTTCACACCAAGTGGAACCCGCAGGGCGATCGGCTGATTTTCACCGTTCGCAGATATCAACATCAGGGCAAGGACCGTTTTGATGCCTTCGCCCGGCGAGGGCCCGACGGCGGTGATGTGCGGTTCGATGTGCTCACGCTGAAGCCCGACGGCTCGGATGCCCACGATGCCGTACCCGCCGCGCTCTGGGAAAACGGCGGCCACCACATCAACTTTTTCCCTGACGGCCGTCACCTGTCGGCCAATATCAATCTGACAAAAGGCGCCCGCCTTTCGTTGATTCAGGTGAGATACGATGGAGCCGACTTCGGCACGATCACCGATGATGTGGTCGGCAGCGGCCATCCCACCGTCCACCCCGATGGCCGCCACATCCTCACCGACACCTACGCTGGCGAACACACCGCCTACGGCGATGGGACCGTGCCGCTGCGATGGATCGATCATGTGGCCGGGACCGAGCAAGGCCTCATCCGCATCGGCGCCCGCGTCGAGCCTCAGCCCACCGGCGTTCTCCGCGTCGACCCCCACCCCGCTTGGGACCGCACCTGGCGCTGGGTTGCGTTCAACGGCGTCGATGAGACCAACACCCGCCGCGTCTATATTGCCGACTTCGGCGCCTTGATCGGTGGTTGATCAACCGGCCATGCCTGATCATTTCATATGTTGCTGAGATGAGTTGCGAGGAAGTATACCTGTGCATGGTGAATGTGGGCCCATCACCGAAGGATCTCGACCGGTCCCCCCGGAAAGGTTTGTTGCAGTCGAGGTGAAATGCTGACCGAAATGTGGGGGCGATCACGGTGAACGCTGTGTCCGGATCGGCCATACCGGGACCGCTGTCATGGCGGGTGGGTCACGCCGCGGGGCGGTCGGGGGGTTGGTTGTCGGCGGTGGTGTCGGGCTGGGACGCGGGGTCGGCCGGCTCGGCCGCGCCGCTGTGGCGCTTCTGGCGCTCGATGAGCGATTCCACGTACTGTTGGCGCATTTCGCGGCCCTGTCGGACACGGTCGTGCAACTCGATGTGGTTGCGGCGGTAGAAGGCAAGCGCCCCGAGGATGGCGGTCACCATCAGGTAGATCAGCAATACCGCGATCGGCAACGGGCTTTGCAGCAACGATTCGATCATCATTGGGCGCATCGGCTGCCTGAAGGGTGGGGTTAAGTAACCACTACGCCCCACCACCCGATGCCGGACTCGGTGCAGTGCCGGGGCGGGCCATCTGTGGCGGTCATTCCAAGGGGGCGCTTTCCCGCCGCATCGCGTGGCCAGCCCCAAGGCAAACCCGTGTCTCTGGTCAACTGGGGCGCATGACACGCGCCGCGGAAATTCGAGCGTGGCTGGCTGTGTCAGTGGGCTGCCTTCAGCCCGATGGCCATGCGAGTGCGCGAGGCGCTCGGGGCACCCGATCCCCTCGGGCCACATGGACATCGGCTGCGGACCCACAGAAGCCGCTGACCATACCACCCTCGGCTACATGCGGTGGCCCCGGGGGTTTCCCGGCGCGGGGCACCGCGCCTCCAGCGGTGGGGCCGTCGTCCCCCGTCGCCTCAGGCGGGGTCGTAGCCACAGCCGCCCCACGGGTTGCACCGCAGGATTCGCCAGAGCCCGCGGGTCACGCCGCGCAGGGGCCCATGCTTGCGGATGGCATCGATCATGTACTGGCTGCATGTCGGGCGGAATCGGCAGTGACCACTCAGCAGCGGGCCGAGCGTCCCCCGGTAAACAAAAACCAGGCCGATCAGGCACGCGGCGGTGGCGCGCTGGACCATCGCCAACACCCGCTGAAAGGGTGAGGGTCTGTCGGCATCAGGCATCCGGCTCACCATCGGCCTCCTTCTTCTTCTGCTGCCGCTGGCGCCGCTGCCACCCGAGATGCACGGCCCGGACGGCCGCGAAGAGCATCCGCTGGTAATCGGCCAGCCGTGCCGGCTCATGTGGGCGGGCGATCACCACCAGATCGTACCCCACCGGCCAGTCGTGCTGCTGGAGGCGAAAGGCCTCGCGGATGAGCCGCTTGATGCGATTGCGTACGGGCGCACTGCCCACCCGCCGGCCGACGGCGAGGCCGAGGCGGGCATGGCCGCAGGAATTAGGCATCCCGACAACGGCAATCGGGCCGTATGACTTCCTGATTCCCTGCTCGAATACCCGGCCAAACGCCCGCTTATCACGGAGCCGCTGGCACCGCCGAAACCCATACCGCCGGGGCTTCCGGGGGTCAGTGGGGTTCCCAGGTGTCTGGGGGTTCCGGGGGGCGTCCATGGGGGGCTGTTTCCAGGCCATTGCGGCGTACTGTCTACGCGGGCGGTCGCCGGCGCGACCGTCGCTGCCTAGGGTAAGGGTTCGCGCCGATTGGCGTAAGGTTGCTGACTGGCGCAGCTTGGCGGGTCCGTGAAGGCACAACGCTACTGCCACACTGCGCGGCGGCCATGGATTCATGAGGAACCCCCCTTTTCGGTCCGATATAGCCCCGAGGTGATGACTATCGATTCCTCCATGAAAGTTCGCTGCCCCTGTGGGGCACGGTATCGGGTGGCAAAGGAGCATGGTGGCCACCGTGCCCGGTGCCGCCGCTGTCAGCGTATTCTGCATATCCCGGTACAGTCGCAGCCCACGAAGGAGGACGAATCCCGTACCCGTTCCACCGGGACGGATAGGCCGTCGCCGGGATCGCAGGGTGGCGTGCGCGATGAAGGACTCATCACGCCGCCACAGGAGGATGAGGTGCCGCTGATGCTCGTGGCGGTGGACAACACGGCCACGGACCCGGAGCCTGAAGACCTGCTCGAGAGCACCGCCCACGACATGTCCGCCCTTGCCGACCCGGGCAGCGACAGCGACCCGCTAGATGAGCACGAAGCGCGGCTTCACCGCCTGGCGCGTGAGGCTGAGGCCGGCCCCGATCCCGCCGCGGGCCTGACCCGCTATCCATCCGAACGAACGGAGGGAGCCGGGGCGGTACCGGCGGATGGTCT
>PUNN01000265.1 GCA_003552605.1 Phycisphaeraceae bacterium | reverse complement strand
GGTGACAGCGGTGCTTCGGCTGCGAAACAGCACATCGGTGCCACTGAGCCTGTCCGAGGGGGTACTCCCCGAGACGGTGGTGCTGCGCACCGAAGTCCGCCACACTGGCCAGCGCATGCCTGCCCTGCCCTTGCGGGTGGTGGGCCTTGGACGCCGGCTGACACTGCAACCGGGCGAGGCGGTCGAGGTGCCGGTGCGGCTGGACCATGGCCCGCTTGGAGAAATCATGAGCCACGAGCCGTGGCGCAGTGTCAACTTCAGCGTGACCGCCACGCTCGATCCCTACCAGGATCACCGCGGCGCGATCCGGCCCGGCCCGATGGGGCATGAGGCCAGCGTCTTTGTTCGCGAGCGTCGCCCCATGGTCAGTGATGATGAGTTGAACACGCAGGCCATGCGTGCGCTCGACCGTGATGATACCGGGCAGCGCATGCTCGCGTTGAGCGTGCTCGGCAGTTTTGTCCGCCGCGCTGTCGATGCGATCGATCACCTCGAGCGCTCCCGCCAGCGTGCCGTTCAGCAGCGCGCTTCGGTCGAAGAGATCGAGGAACTCGAAGAGATCGCCGAGGCGCTCGGCGAGGAACTGGCCCGTGTATCAGGCTTCCTCAACGAGGGTTTTGCGGACCTCGATACCCGCGAGCAGGCGTGGCTGGTGCGGTTCACCGCGCCCGTGGTGCTGCGGCCGGCGCCGAGGCCATTGAATTGGCGCTGGATGCCGTTGGACGATGCCCACTTCCGCCCTGTGGCCCCGATCGCTCACGCCGCGGCCGAAAGTGATGAACCCTTGGTCCGGATGATGTTCTTGGCCACATGGATCACCGATCCGCAGGCGGCGGAATTGGTCAACGCCCTCGACGACCCAGACCCGCGTGTGGCTGCATTCGCCGAAGCGCGTATGCAGGCGCTGGCCGACCTTGCCGACCTTCAACGTCAGATGCAGCAGGGGGCAAGGTAGGCCGAGACCCAGCCCCCCAGCCCCCCTGCGGGTGCATAATGCGCGCCCTGCGGGGCCATGCGAGCCGTCCGAGGCATCCAGAGCCGTATGGCCATCGGCCGCAGACAGCCGCTGACCATGTCTCGTGGTTGTTCGGAAATTCGTCACGTTTGCGGGGAAAGTCGTCTCTTTCCCCCTATTGGCGGCGATGAAGATCCTGACAAGCCTGATGCAGTCATTTTGCTCGTGCGATGAGCACGCCACGACCGTGATTGCTGCCGGTGGCTCAGGCAGCAAAACCATGAAAAAAGGGCCACCGGGTAACCGGCGGCCCTTAAGGCGTTGATTTTTCAGCCTGAGACGGCTTACTTACTTGATGCCATCGGCCTTGGCCATGTGCAGCATCAAGTCAACCACGCGGCTCGAGTAACCCCATTCGTTGTCGTACCAGCTCACGAGCTTGAAGAAGTTGCCATTGAGCTCGATACCCGCATCGGCATCATAGATGCTGCTGCGGCTGTCGTGGATGAAGTCGGTCGAGACGACCGGGTCTTCGGTGTAGCCGAGGATGTCCTTCATGGCTCCTTCGCTCGCCGCCTTCATCTTCTGGCAGATTTCCTTGTAGCTCGTGGCCTTTTCCGTCCGCACCGTCAGGTCCACCACGGAGACGTTGATCGTGGGGATGCGGAAGGCCATGCCGGTGAGCTTGCCCTGCAGCGACGGGATGGCGAGTCCCACGGCCTTAGCCGCACCGGTCGAGGCGGGGATGGTGTTGACGCCCGCGGCACGGCCGCCCCGCATGTCCTTGCGGCTCGGGCCATCCTGCGTCGGCTGCGTGGCGGTGACGGCATGCACGGTGGTCATCAGGCCTTCAACGATGCCGTATTCGTCGTGGACGACCTTGGCGATGGGTGCAAGGCAGTTGGTGGTGCAGGAGGCGTTCGAAACCACGGTGTGCTTACCGGGGTCAAAGGTGCCTTCGTTGACGCCCATCACGAGCGTGGGCACCTGCTCCGGCGTCTTGGTCGGGGCCGAAATCACCGCCCGCTTGGCACCGGCACCGATGTGCTTCTGGCAACTGTCGTAATCGGTGAACAGGCCGGTGGACTCGACCACGTAGTCGGCACCGAGGTCACCCCACGGGAGATTGGACGGGTCGCGCTCGGAACAGGTGGGGATCAGCTTGCCGTTGACGACAATGCCCTTGTCCGAGGCCTCCACCGTGCCGGGAAACCGGCCGTGGACCGAGTCATAGCGAAGCAGGTACGCCAGGCTCTCCGGGGGGAACAGGTCATTGATGCCGACGAACTCGACATTGCCCTGCTCGAGCCCGGCGCGGAAAACGAGGCGGCCGATGCGTCCGAAACCGTTGATACCGACCTTGAGGGTCATGGGAATGCACTCCAGCTTGTTTGGGTTGATGGATTTCTTGTCGCCCGGCACCGCGACGGCCGCGGGCGGGCCCGGGGAATGACACGATTGCGGGTCGCCTGATTCACCGGGAGGCTCACCCCTCCGGCTCCACCACCCCATCGCGCGTGGGCGACAGGCGACCTCACAGAGCCCCGCATGCCCCGGAAACGGGTCTTTCACAGGTCACGGGGGGACTGCTCAAAATAGGAGTTTTTCGCCGCTTGTCAAATCCACCATTGCGTTCGGCAGGGCGAAGAGGGCATGACACATGTGGCGGGGTCTCTTTGTAGTCAGAGAAGGTTGGCTGGCTGCGTCAGCGGCTTGCGGGGGTGTCCGCAGCCGATGGCCATGGCGGGCCGTGACAGGCAGAACGCGCCATGGCTACATCTCCGAAAGGCGGCTGATTACGCAGGCAGATGCCTTCACCGGGACGGGCTGAAAGGCGTTCACTCATCGTCCGGATCGGCATCGGTATCGACCTCGAGATCATCAGTTGGCGCCAGGCCGATCCACTGGACATCGATGATCCGCACACCGAGTTCGGCATCGCGCTCGGCCCGGCCAACCACCGCAACCTCATCGCCAAGCAGGTCACGCACGTCCTCCACCGCGTCCGGCCGAAGATAGGCGATGGTGTGGCCTTCCTCCGCGCTGACCAGGCGCAACAGGCGAGGCCGGGCAGTGCCATCGAAGACCGCGCTCGTGGTCAGCGTGCCGGTGAAGTCGAAGTGGGCCGGCCGGTCCGGACGGACGAAGCGGGGCTGCTCATCGTCCGCGGCGAGCGCCTCACCCGTGCGGTCGAGCCGCTGCAACGCCTCAAGGGCGCTCTGCCGCGATCGCAGGTCCCCAAGCCGCGCTTCCGCCACGCGACGGTCGAGGTCAGGCAGATCCTCGGTTTCCGCGGCGGCTTCGAAGCGTTCAATCAGGTCATCCAGCGGCTGCTCATGCAGTGGCTTGTCCACCGCTGCGCGGAACCGGCGTTCGGCGGCGAGTACGGGGTCACCCAAAGGAACCTCGACCTCAATGTGCGCGTAACGCTCATCATCATCGTCTTCCCGATCCGCCTCCTGATCGTCGCGTGCATCGTCGACCTGATCATCCACGTCCGGACGCTCGGCAATCCGCGTGTCGGGGTCATCCTCATCGCGCTCGGCCATGTCCGGGGTGGATTCGTCGAGCACCTCGAACGTGACGTCCTCCAGCCCCTTTTCCGAGGCCAGCTCGCGGGCACGTTCGCGCCATGCCGAAGGCACATCCTCGTAGCTATCGATGCGGACCGACCATTCGGTGTCGATCTCCGCGATGCGTTCGAACAACATCTCCAGATGCTCGCCGCGGAACTGCTCGCCCGCGAACTCAAAGCGCTCATCCGCCCGCAACCGCGCCTCGAACGTTGGCCGCGTCACTTCTGCTTCGATCTCCGCAGGGTCGATTTCCGGCAGTTGCAGATCGGGCATGGGCTCGGATTGAAGGTCCACCTCATCCGGTTCGACGTGGCGGTCCGGCTCGGCACTGGCATCGGTATCGGCATCCGTGGGCCTGACCTTGTCACTCGATCGGGGCAGGAAGACGAACACATCACTCGGGGCGGTGATCCGGTAGTAGCCGTTGACCTCACCCACGATGCTGACCGAGGCGCCGACGAACAGCGTCCGCTGGCCGCGCAGGTCCTCCGTGCCCCCATCGGCCCGCGCGGCATAAGCCAGCACCCGGTTCTGGTTGATCTGCCCCGTCCGGTCGCCATCGGCCGGGTCGACATACTCTTTCTCCACGAGGCTGTAGACACCCGGCGGTGGGGCGATCCGCAGCCAGTCGCCGAGCATGCTCATCACCCGCACTCGGGTACCCTCGGAGACAGTGCCGACCGCGTAGAAATCCTCCGAGGCCCCGGCACGTAACTCGACCTCCTCGGCGACCACCTCGGCTTCGAAAGGCGGGTCCGGCCAGTCGGTCTCATCGGCCGACACCGGCGCCGAAAGGGCAACTGCGGCGGCCAGCAGACACGCGGCGGGGAAAACCCGGGACTGTGAAATTCGGCAAATGGGGGACATTGGGGGGCCTCCTGCGCTGATTCCCAACCCATTCTAACCATTCACCGCCGCGATGACAGCCGCCCTCAGTCCCCGAGGTAAAAATGGGGCACATGACACGGACCGCGGCGGGCAACCCCGGGGCTGGCTGTGTCAGCGGGCTTTCCGGGGGTCTTCAGCCCGATGGCCATGCGCCCCGGAGGGGCATGGACCTCTCTGAGTGCCTCGCGGGCTCGCATGGCCATCGGCTGCGGACACCCCCGGCAAGCGGCTGACGCAGCCAGCCGGTTTTGCCGCTACATGCGTTTGCCCTGGTGGGCACAGGGACCGCGACAGTCCTACCGGCTCGCCGACCACCTGGCGGGGGGTCGCCACCTGCGCCTCATGCCGCCCGTTCGGCGGCGGTGCCCCCGCGGGCATCCCCCTGGCTTTCCCTTCCCGGCACCGAGGGCAGGTCGAGTTGGAGCAGGTCGATCAGCGTGAGGTCTTCACTCTGCCGCTCGAGCATGTACCACCGCTGCAAATCCGCCACCGCCGCGCCGAACCGATCCGGGCCGAACGAGGCAAAGGGCTTGACCAGATCCGGATCGAATTGCGTGCCGCCCCCCTTGACGATCTCCCCCATCGCGATCTGCTCGGTCATGCCCCGGCGATAGGGCCGATTGGAGTTCATTGCATCGAAGGCATCGGCCACGGAGACGATGCGTGCCAGGAGCGGAATGTCCTTGCCGGCAAGGCCATCGGGATAGCCCCGGCCGTCGAACCACTCGTGATGGTGACGGATAATGTCGCATGTCGATGCCAGTTGCGGCACCGAGCGGATGATGTTGTGCCCAACGGTGACGTGCGACTGCATCAGCCGCGTCTCCTCCGCCGTCAGGGCACCGGGCTTGCGCAGCACCGCATCGGGCACGGCGACCTTGCCGATATCGTGCAGCAATCCGCCCAGACGCAGGATGGTCAATGACCGCCGGTCGAGACCAAGCGCCTCACCGAGCATGAGAGAATATGCGGTCACCCGGTGGACATGGCCGCCCGTGTACGGGTCTCGCGATTCAATGGCCACTGCCATGGCCACGACGGCATCGACGATCATCGAGCCGAGCGCGGCGAACAACCGCACGTTCTCGCATGCCACGGCGGTCTGTTCGAGCATCGTCTGAAGGATGCGGCCGTGTTCATCGAGCGCCTCCGCGCCCGGCTGCGGGTAGTAGACCACCAGCACGGCCACCGTATGCTTGGCCGAACGTGCCGGCAGGGCCAGGTAGAGGCCTTCCCGGGTGCTCGGGATGTAATCACTCACGGTCAGTGGCATGGAGGTATCATGGCTGACGATCCGGTGGAACAGATCAACGGCCTCCGCCGGCAGCCTGGCGGGCGCCACAGCGCCGGCGGGCGTATGGGCCTCCACCGGCCCGCCATCGGCCCCGGGCACTACGAGCCACAGTCGGTCGCTGCCGGTGATCCGGGCGGCCTGCGCGGCGGCATCGGCAAGCACGACGTGAAAACTACGGCGCTGCCCGAGCGAATCGGCAAGGTGGTTGACCACCGCAAGTTGCCGCAGGTATTGAACCTCGGCCTCGACGAAGCTCGACCGCTCGGCCTCAAGCTGCTCTATCCGGGCGCGAAGCGCAGCGACATCGTCATCACCGGCGGGCTGAGCCGGCGTGGGGGCGCCAGGGCGGGAATCAAGGGGCAGGCCATCCAAATCAACACTTCCACCCCCGGCCCCCCGGAACCCCCACAATCCCCGGATCCGCTGGAACCCCGGCCCCCAGCGGAGGAACGCCCGGAAAAAACCCGACAATGAGCCGCACGCCCCAACGGCCGCGCAAGCAAACACTCGCGGCGACCTCAAGGGCACCGCCGAAGCGCCATCGGACACCCGACCCGCAAGCTTTAGGCAGTCGGTCTGCATACACCAACACGGGGGTAAATGCCCCATTGCCAGGGCGTACCCCCTTTTCAACCCACATCACCGCCATGGCGCCGGCACCGGCACCCCGGGCGCAGAGTGGGTCCAGCGGGGCCTGTGGATGCGAGGCCTGATACATCGACATGATGGCCAGATCGACACCGCGTCGCCCGGTGTTTCCCGTGCCGCTCAACCGCCACAATCCGCTCGCGCCGGGCTGTCATGCGCCCTGCCGGGCGAGCGCCGCACGCTCCCGCAGGGTGTCGAGCATCGACCGGACCTCATCGGCCATCTTGCTGTTGGGGAAGTCGCTGATAATATCTTCGCCGACTGAAATGGCGCGGTCCCATTCGCGATCCTGCACGGCAAGCTTGAACTGCACGCCGAGGTTCTCACGCTTCTTGGTAATCACACCCCGCGCCACCTCACGGAACTGCCCCGCCTCGCTCTCGGTCAGGTACTGATCGAGGGTCTTGAGAAGCTCCATGGCGGTATCGACGTCATCCTGCTGCGCCGCTTCGAGGAAGCGCCGCTCCATATCCTGCTTGTAACGCTCGAATGCCGCCCTTACCTTCTTTGGCAATTCAGCAGCGCGTGGCGCATCGGGATAGGTCCGCGCCACCGCACTCGCTTCCCGGATCGCCTCTTCCCAGCGTTCATGCTTCATCAACTCATCAAGGTGCTCACTGGCACTTTCGATCTTGCCCTGAATATCGGCCTCCCGGGCTTCGAGGATCTGGCGGCGGAACTGCTCGCCTTCCTCGCGATAGCCGTATTGCCCGGCCATCTCCTCGACCATCGCAAGCGCAGCCTCGTAATCGCCCTTTGAGATGTCATCGTTGATCGCGCGGCGGAGCGCAGCGCGGTCCTGCTCGCGGTAGGCAATCCGCTTGGCCGTGTCGCTGAGCAGCAGCCGTTCATTGATCGAACGCAGCAGGCGGATCATCTCCCCATCGTGTCGATGCTGTTCGGCCGCATCCCGCATGCCGGCGAGATGATGGGCAACGGGGTAACCCACGGCACCGGCCACCACCAGGGCGATCCCGAAAAGCGCTGTGAGTTGCAGCGCCATTTCCCACCGCTCGCCTGCCTCCGTGCCTGCAAGCATGATGTGTGTCGCCACCCCACCGGCGATGAAGAATCCACCGACAGCGAGGAGGATGATGAACAGGACGTGGTGCCACGAACGTGGCGCGAGGGATGACTGGTTCTGTGCCATCGAAAGGCTCCTTCCATGAGAGTGTACGTCCGCCGCAGATGCCGCAGATCATGTCGCCGCGGCCCCAGGCCATTCCGGACGCCCCGAAACCGCCCAACAACACCGCCGACCCCGAGCCGGATCGGCACTGCTTTATTCTAACATGCAACTTCGTCTCGGGTCCTGTCGCACCTCGCTTATCCAGGGTGAACGCATGGGTGCATGACACTTCTCGCAGGTGTTCTCTACCTCATCATACCGTGGGTTGGCTGTGTGAGCGGGCTTTCCGGGGTCTTCAGCCCGATGGCCATGCGGCTCCGACGGGCCGCCCGCAGCCCGTCGGAGCCGCATGGCCATCGGCCGCAGTGTCGGGGGCGGCCGCTGACACAGCCAGCCCCCTGCTTCACGTAACAGGGGACCCACGGAAGTGTCATGGGCCCCAAACGCATGCAGGCAGGGCTGCAGGCTTTTGCCCTGCCGTTCAGACGGCTTGCGCTGGCTCCGAGGCACCGGCGATGCCACATCGTCGGGCAAGTCCGCACAGGCGATACCATGACCGTCATGCCCACTCAATGGACATGGTCGCGCCTCCTGGCCGCGGCGTTGGGCGTGGTGCTGATTCTCGGCGCCGTGATCTACGCCGCCGCGAATTTCACGTGGCCCGCAGGCGCCCGCCTGGCCCCCCTGCCGCTGGCCGGGATTGCAGCCCTGGTGCTGTTCAACCTGGCGCTTTCGGCCGGTTTGTGGTGGCTAATCGTGCGATCGCTGGATGCCGATCCGCCTGTGACCGTGGGGAAGATGTGGCATCTGACTGCCGCAATCGAAGTGCTCGGCTACCTGCCGCTTGCCGCTTGGGGAAGCCGTGCCATCTACCTGCGGCTATGGCATGCGGTGCCAGTGCGGCAGTCGATACTGGCATTGGCCCTGGCGCTGGGGGTGACGCTGGTCGCCGTGGGAGTCCTGCTGGTGGGCTTGCTCGCACCGGAAGGCATGCAGCGGGCGCTCGCGGCCCTGGCCGCCCTCGGCGTTGTGACCATCGTGAGCATCCCCATCCTGAAGCGCCTCACACCCCGGCCGGCCGCGGCGACCTGGTTGTGGCTTCCGCTCAAAGTGCTGGACCTGGCCGTCCACGGGGCACGGTTGAGCCTGGCCATGCTGGTGCTCGACCACACCATCGATCCGATGCAGGCGATGTTGGCCGCGGCGGCTGGCGTGGTGGTGCGACTTGCCCGCCTCACCCCGGCTGGCCTGGGCCTGCGCGAATGGGCGATTGGTCTGGCGGTGGTCCAGACGGCGGGCCTGCCTGCTGCACTGGCTTTGACCGCGGCATTGGTTGACCGGGCCGTCGAGACCGTGATCGTGCTCGCGGTGGGCCTGCCGGCGATGGTGAAGCTTCGCCGCCCTCCGCCGCCTGCTTCGGCTGTGCAGGCTGCTCCCGCCGAGCAGCAAGCTCAGGACGCCGCAGCCCCGCCTATGTCCGAACGTTGAGGCCAACACCATGCCATCGCCTGCCAAGCGGACTTCATGGATGCTCCACCGGCCGGTGGTTCCACCGCCACACCACATCGTCCATCTCGATGGCATCGGCGTCGATGCGCAAGGTGAATGATGTCTCACCCTCGCGCGTGTACGCCACGCTGGCGCCGTTGATCGGGTCACCGGGCAGGGCATCGTGGTGCTCGAGGTCGCGCAGCCGTGCCGGAAGGCGGCCGTGTTCCCGGGCGTGCAGGCTCAGATGCAGTGCCGTGACGGCCACGGCCCGCCGCGCTTCGACCCGTGCAGCGATGCGATTGGTGTGCTCGAGGCGGAGCACCGTCTCGAAGGTGACCGGCCGGGTTCGCGACAACGTCATCTTGTCGAACGAAGCCTGCTGGTCATACGGCATCTCCCACTGTTCGAGCCGGCGGCGCACCGAATCAAGCAAATGGGTGACATCTGCGCTCAGTCGCTGCGCTTCGTTCACCCCGCCGACACCGATGCGGCCGAGCGGGCCTTCTACCTCTGCCAGTGCATCTTCATCGAACAGGGCAAGTATCAGCGCAACCTCGCCGATGGCCGCTCGACGTCTCAAAGCCCCGTAGTCGCGCTCGGTGAGCATCCGGGCCAGCTTTTCCGCATCCGGCGGCGGTTCATCAGCAAACGCCGCTTCCAGTGCCAGCAGTGCCCGATTGTCTTCATGAAGCTGCATGTTCACCGCCACCGCGCCGGGCTCGCTCCCGAGGTGTGCCGCCATCCGCCACAACGCTTCAACCGCCTTCAGGGCTGCGGAGCCATCACCCTGCCAGCCCCGCAGTGTCGCCTCCGCGCCGAGCAGCCGCGCCAACGTCACGAGGCCGGGCACATGCGCTGCCCGTTCGCCATCGCGTCTGTCCACATGCGGCTCGGGCCAGCGACAATGTTCGATCCGGCTCGCCTGCCGCGTTGCACTCAAAGCCAGTGCCTCACTGGACACCAGGCGCCGCAGTTGTAGCCGCGATGCCTGCCAGGGCGTGGCAAGTATCGCATCGCGTTGTTCATCCGCGACACCACTGAGCAGGTCGATCGCCTGGAGATAAGCCTTCGCGGCGTTGGCATCGGCATCTGCGGGCCTGGGCCGAAGCGATTCCGGATCCCGCACACCCCCCGCTCCTTCCCACTGCTCGATCGCCCGGGCCAGTTCCCGGTCCTTCGCCGGCTCACTGCGAAGCACGGCCGCGGTCAGCAGTGCCATCCCCACGAGCAGCAATGTCCACAGCAGCAGCATCCGCATATTCAACCTCGTTTGGGCTAACGCTGCGGCCCGCGCGCCGGCCCCACGCCGTGGCCACCCGCGCCACCGCGTGAGCGAGCAGCACGACCGCCGCACGAGGCGGCGATGGCCACCATCTTTGCTTCAATCGGCCCCCGGCCGGCGAGCGGTGGAAAATGGCCGCTGGTCGCCCCGTATCGGCACCGTTATTCTGGAGTCCTGCGTCTGACGATGAACCCGGCGTGCGCCGCCTACCCACGGAACCCCTCCATGAGCATCGAACCGATCCGCTACGGCATCCTCGGCCTCGGCCGCGCCGGTGTCGGCATCCACATCCGGCAATTGAAGCAGCGGGAAGATGCCCGCATCGTGGCCGTCTGTGACCCCCTGCCCGACCGGCGGAAGCAGGTGGCTGCTGACATTGGTGCCACCGCCTGCGACTCCCGTGAGGCTTTGCTCGCCCATCCCGGGCTGGAGGTCGCCGTTATCGCGACCCCATCACACACCCACGCCGACGATGCCGCCGCGGCACTCGCCGCCGGCTGCGATGTGGTGGTGGAAAAGCCGCTCGCAATCACGCTCGGCGAGGCCGATGAGTTGATCACCCTTGCCCGCAACGCCGACCGCAAGCTGTTCGTGCATCAGAACTACCGCTTCCACAAGGACTTCAATCACCTGCGCGAAGTCATCGGCAGCGGCGTGCTCGGGCCCATTTTCCACATCAAGTTCTACGCCGTCCGTTACTCACGGCGCAACGACTGGCAGACGTTGACCCGATACGGTGGTGGCAACCTCAATAACAAGGCCACGCATCCGCTTGACCAGGTGCTGCAAATGCTCGACAGCCCGGTGGAAAGTGCGTTCGGCGATCTCCAGCACCTTGTTTCCGCCGGGGATGCGGAAGACCATGCCAAAATCATGCTGCGGGCGGAAAACGGCATCACCGCCGAACTTGAGCTCAGCGATGTCCAAGCGCTGCCGTTTCAATACCCCAAGTGGGTCGTTTGCGGAAAGTACGGCACACTGAGCAGTGATGGCCATACCTCAACGCTGCGTTACTACAACCCCGCCGATGTTCCCCCGCTCGAGCTCGAAGCCGAAACCGCCGCCACCGTCGGCTTCACCGCCAGGGAGGAGTTGCCTTGGCAGGAGCAGCAATTGAACGTGGACGATGCCCCCGGCGGCAATTTCTACGACAACGTCACTGATGTCCTGCGACGCGGCGGGGAGATGGTGGTCACCCCGGAATCGGTGCGCGAGATGATGCGCGTGCTCGAGTTGATCCGAAACAGCGCCCGCCCCCTCACCCCCGCCGCGACATCAGCCACCATGTGAGCCGATGTAACGCGGCACGGGCTCGAATGGCAGGGGCGTTAATCGCCAACCTCAACTTCACTCACCATCATTATTGCGCTGACGTTCGCGACGACGAAACAGGTCGCCGACGCCTTCGAGGGCCCGCTCAGCATCGGAGCGGTCATCCTCGCGCGACTCATCTTCATCCCGATCGCGCTGCCCGCGAAGGCCGGGCAGGTCGAGCCCCTCAAGCAGGCCACCGACCCCCATCTCCATCAGCTTCGGGCCGAGTCGGGAGACATCCAGCTTCGGATCATCGAAGCTGCCGGTCAGCGGCAGCGACAGGTGGAAATCATCCGGAACCCGCCCGCGAAGCTGCGGCAGCTTACGCAGCAACTCGGCGGTGATGTCGAGATTCATATCGAAGCGCTCTTCGATCAAGTCGGCATCGCCGCTGACCTTGAACGGCAAGTTGGCCACGTTGAGTTCGAAGGTGTTGTAGCGCAATTTACCGCGTTCAACAGTCACCTCGATCGGCGATACATGGGCATCAAGCGACTGGCCACCGATGCCTGTCGCTCCGAGCGGGCGCAGCACGCCGAGCACCTCCATCAATGGTCCAGCCGTGGCCAGTCGCACTTCGCCCATCTCGATCCGCCCATCCACCAACAACTCGGCAAGGTCGATTCCCTCCCCCCCGGGCACTGACACGCCTTTCTCCCCCACCTTCACCGCCACCTCGGCCTCACCCGGCACCAGGTGGACCAATGGCTGCAATGTCGCCACGAACTCACTGAGCGCCTCGCTTACGGCCAGGCGCCCTTCCGAACCGGGATTCAGCGTGGTCTTGTCGGCAAGCCGGCCGGCAAGGTCCACCCGCGGCACATCGAACCGGAGCGTGTAATCGCCCGACGGTGCCAGCGTGGCGTCGAACGGGCCCGGTCTCGATCCGATGAATTGTTGCAACAGTCCATCCATCCCCACCAACTGATCCGCCAGGCCGAGGTCGAGCACATCCACCTCGCCGGCCACATGGGTACCTTCATCCTCCGGCGTGAGCGTGACCACCACTTGGCGCTGCCGCTCGACGTACTCGCCAGTGGCCGGATGCGTGTTGCCGATGATGCCGTCGACGTGAATGGCAATCGGACCGTCAAACGCCGCTTCAGGCACACGGATCACGAATTCCTTGAGCGTGATGCCATCGATGCGCTCAGCGCCGATGAGCCGAAGCGCCTTCTCGCCAGCATCGGAACCGCTGCCCAGGTTCAGGGCCATCACCGTCTCGGCCACCGCAAGGCCCGCATCGCGCACGGGAATGCGCAGCGTCTCGGGCGTGAAACGGACCGGGTAATCCGCGTCGATGCCCAGCGGCCGGTATTCCGCGGGAATCATCTCTTCCAGCGTCGCAGCGAACCGCTCGGAGAGCTCATCGATCCAGTCCCGGCGCAACGTGACCTCGAGCCCCTCGGGCTCAACGCCATCGAGGGCGAGTTCACTCTCATTGATATGACCGCTCATCACCATCGCATCGAGCAGGCCGAACTCGAACGTGCCGGTGGGGAATGAATCCGTGGAATCCGATGTCATATCCGCGAGGAAGATGATCGTCCCCGGGCCGCCCGCGAGAAAGCCATCAAGGGGCTGGTGCGGCCGAAGCTCGGCGGACACCGGCACCGTCGCCACCCCGGGAACCGCCGGTCCGCCGGCAGCCGCGGCGCCCACCGGCCGTTCCAAGAGCAGGCGCACATCGCTGTTGAAAACGTATTGCTCCCTGCGGCGCACGGCGAGATCAAACTGGTCAAAGGTGACGCGGCGCTCACCGTCGAGCCGCGTGGTCACATGCATGGCACCGGTGACCTTCAGTTCCACGTTGAGACCCAGCGGCAGTTCGAACACCTCATCCACCGGTTCAGGCTCCGGGGGTTTCGGCGGTGGCGGGCCAGTCAGGGCGCGCATGAGGTTCAGTGACCCGTCCTCGAGTTCGATCAGGTGCGTCGCCTCATTGACGGCCACCTCGATACGACCGAAGTCGCGCCGCCCCCACAACAGCCCCCACAGGGACACGCCGGGCATGTCGATCTCATCGACCACGAGAATGTCCGCACCATCGTTGCTGATGTGCAGCCCTTTCACATTCTGCCCCCGGCCCCAGCCAAGCGACATTTCATCGGCACTGATCTTGCCCGGGATGAACATGTTGGCCACACCCAGCACGACCGATCGCCCCGGCCCCGTGGACAGGATCACCGGCAGCATGGCGATGAACACGCCAAACAGCAGCACCAGAATCACCAAGGCCCTCAGCCAGCGCCGCTTCCTCGGCCGCGCGGGCTCACCCGAGGCCGTAGCGCTCGCGGATTGACCGGCAGAGGGCGTCTCTGCCGCCTGCCCCTGCGGGGACGTTCCAGTCTCTTGGTCAGCCATCGTCATGCTCACAAGGTTGGAAAAGCAAATCCCGACAATGTGACATTGTAGGAGGTCGTGGGACGGCGATACGCATGTCCAGGCCCACGGCCGGTCAAATGCACAGACCACGCCCCCAGACAGGGTGAGCAGGACACCCGCTCAGGCGAGCCCGCCCCTTTATCACTCCCCCAGGGGCCCTGCGAACGTCGCAGAATTCGTGATCCGGCAACAAGTTATCGGTGCCCCGCTCCCGCGAGATGATGCTCAATCCGCCCGTGCCGGTCGCGAAGCTCCAGCCGCGGCGGCGGGTCGCTGGTTCGACGGGTCTGGTCAATGATTCGAAGGTCCCCGCCATCAAGGTCCACCCTCAGGCTCGACAGGCCCTGCGTGCTCACCTCGGCGCGCACCTGCCCACTCACATCGGTGAACCAGCCGCGGGGATGAAGCTCGTAACTCAGCCGCGCTTTACCGTCACCGTCCGTAGCGGCGCGAAGTTCTTTCAGCCGGCTTGTGGGCGGGCCGAACCCCCGCACGTTGCCTTCCAGGCTCAGCAACGGCGCCGGGTTGGCAGTATCGGTAAGCACCAGCGTCAGGTTGGTATTCGCCATGGACAGGGATACCTCCCGGCCCTCGGCCCCGTTCATCGTCTCCGCCGCCTCGGTATCCAGCCGCCAGTTCACCTCGTGGTTGGCTGGCGTGGCAAGCATGGCGCCCGTCGCAAGCGCCAGGGCCACCGAGCCTGCCACCACACCGGTCAATACTGGTCGGCGCGGACGCATCGCCGCGCGCGCCACCGGTGGCGGCAGGTCTTCATGCAACGGGATGCGCAGCAGAAAGTAATACAACGCCTGGCCGGTGCCGAAGACCACGAATCCAGACCAGAGGACATCCGACACGAAGTGTCCGCCCACGGCGATCCGGCCATAGCCCATCGTCAACCCGAGCGCAATTCCCCCAGTCAGAATGGAGCGCGCCACCCACGGGCGACGGCGCCGCAGCAGGAAATAGAACAGACATGGACTGAAGCCGATCGAGGCATGGCCTGCGGGAAATGATTTGCCGCGGCCGACCTCGCCGATCGCCAGCGGCGGCACGTGCTCAAGGTGACCGCCGAACTGCTCCAGTTGCCGCGGACGCGGCCGGCCACCGTACTCTTTCATGATCGCGTTGACCACCAGCCCCGGGCCGATCAACACCACGAGGATGATGAACACCCCGTACAGACCCAGAATGCGCCGGCGCCTGTTGAGCACCCCGCGAAGCAGCAACCAGCCACCTGCCCCGAGAAGCGCGATCGTAAGGAACGGAGCCGCATCGTAGAACAGGCCCCACACCGGCGAGGATTCCTGCGGCCACGGCCCCTCAGCGCCGTCGGGCGAGTAGAACATCCCCGCCACCCGGAGGTCAAGATCCGTCACCCAGAAGAGGACGGTGGTGACAACAGCGAGCACCCCGAGAACCAGCAGATCGGGGAGCCATAACGCTCGGTAAGACGGGACCGTGGCATGAACGCTTCGAGTCATTCCACCGCGATGATACCAACTGCTTGCCGTGGATGAGGGCGGCCATGACGGAGATGGTGCTCGAGAATCTGCCGCTGTGGACCTCCGCCTATAATCGCCCCATGATCCGCAGCCGGCATCCATATTACTTCGACGTCATCGTCATCGGGGGCGGTCACGCCGGCGTCGAGGCCGCCTGGGCCGCCGCCGCCACCGGCGCGAAGGTCGGGCTGGTCACGCTTGATCCATCCCGCATCGGCACAATGAGCTGCAATCCCGCTATCGGCGGCCTAGCCAAAGGACAAATGGTTCGGGAGATCGATGCGCTCGGCGGGCTGATGGGCCTTGCCGCCGATGCCACCGGCATTCAGTATCGCATCCTCAACGCGTCGAAGGGACCCGCCGTGCGCGGCCCCCGCTGCCAATCAGACAAGTACCGCTATGCTCAAGAGTTGCAGCGACTGCTCACCTGCCGGACAAACATCACCATCCTCGCCGGCAGTGTCGAACAGATTCTGACCGAGGGCGACCGATGCACCGGCATCATCGTCCATCCCCGCCCTCTATCTGATGCCCAGGACAACGCCGGCCGCCATGGCTCAGTCCCGGGCTCCGGCGAATCCACCGGCCCCATCGACCAGGCCACCCACACCTTCACCGAGCCGACCCGGATCGACGCCGCGGCGGTCGTGGTCACCACGGGAACCTTCATGCGGGGGCTGATGCATACCGGCGATCGCCGCACGCCCGGCGGCCGTGTTGGGGAAGCGCCGGCCACGGGAATGAGCCGGTGCCTGCTCGAACTCGGCTTCGAGCTCGGCCGGCTCAAAACCGGCACCCCGCCTCGACTTGACGGCACGACGATCGACTTTGCCGGCCTTGAAACACAGCCGGGCGATGCCACGCCCGCCCCGTTCAGCGACATGACCCTGTCGCCGGAGGCCGCGGCGAGCGGGAGCGCGACCTACCGCCGGATCGCCACACGCTTCCCCGTGATCGAGCAGCGCCCCTGCCACATCACCCATACCTGCGCCGAGGCCCACGAACTGATCCGCAACAACCTCGACCGGGCCCCGATGTACAACGGGCAGATCGAGCAGTGCAGCGTCGGGCCGCGCTACTGCCCCAGCATCGAGGACAAGGTGGTCCGCTTTGCCGACCGCCCCAGCCATCACGTCTACCTCGAGCCCGAATCGCTCGACACCGATGAGATTTACTGCAACGGCATCTCGACGAGCCTGCCCGGCGATGTGCAGGAGCGGATCGTCCACCTGCTTCCCGGCTGTGAGCGGGCACGGATTCTGCGATACGGCTACGCCGTCGAGTACGACATGGTCTGGCCCCACCAGATTGACGCCACGACCATGACCAAGCGCCTCGGCGGGCTGTTTCTCGCCGGGCAGATCAATGGCACCAGCGGTTATGAAGAGGCCGCGGCCCAGGGCCTGCTCGCCGGGCTCAATGCGGCCCGGCACGCTTCGGGCCATGCGCCCATCAGCCTGCGTCGCGACCAGGCGTACCTCGGGGTGCTGATGGATGACCTGATCACCAAAACCCCGCGCGAGCC
>PUNN01000464.1 GCA_003552605.1 Phycisphaeraceae bacterium | reverse complement strand
GGGTTCCCGGGGGCCGAGGTTTCCGGGGGCGGGGGTGGGTGGCGGCCGGCACAGGGGACGCTGACCCGCTCAACTGCCTGATGGTAGGGCCATAGCACCGGGCGGGCAAAGCGGACCGCCGCGGGTATGCAATGAGCCCAACAGGGCTTATAGTGTTGATGTGGATCGACTTGCAGGCGTCGCGGCGGACCCGCTTACCGTTGAGGACCATGCGATGAGCAAGGCAACTGAAAAGCAGGCCGTACCTACCCCACGGCCGCCCGCAGCCCCCGGAAACCCCCGGAGTCCCCGGAACCCCCGGAGTCCCCATGCCCCCGTGGGTAGACCTCCTCGGGAGCATCCCCATTCGGATGCGACCTCCGGGGAATTACCCGCCGCCGCGGGACTACCTGAGGGTGGAGGCTCCGGCGGTGCCGAGTGGATCGAGGGGTTTTTCCAATGGCAGTGCGGATCCCTTCGCGGCGATCAGCAATGGAGCCCGGCACTGAACCTGTTTTCCATCCCCGGCAAACAGGGCGGCCGCCTCGTGGCCTGCATGGACCTTGCGGGGGTGGACCGTAACCGGATCGAGGTCCGCGTCGAGCCCGGCCGGTTGCTGATCCGCGGTTACCGGCATCCACCGGAGCCGCCGCGCAGCAGCACGGAGCAATTGCGGATCGTGTCGATGGAGATCGACCACGGCCCCTTCAGCCGCGAAATCCCGCTTCCGGAACTGGCAGACCTGTCGACGGTGACGAGCAAGTATCGCGATGGGCTTTTGTGGATCGAGGTGCCCCTTCGCAGTCCTCGCCCGGGGGGTGGCTGAGCGCCCGCCTCCGTCACCGGGCCGAAACCGCGTAACGGGCCGGCAGCCTCCGCATCGGTGCGGCCGGGCCGCGATTCAACCTGTAGAACACTTGATGAACAGGAATCAACCCGCTTGAGCGCGCGAAAGAAACCAGAAAACAACAGCCCCGAACGCCAGCCCGGTCTCAGCGGCGGCGTGAGCGAACACGATGAAGGTGCCATGCCTTCACAGGTTGTCGAGGTCCGCCAGGAGGTGGTGCAGATTCCCGATGACCTGCCGCTGCTGCCGCTTCGCGGCACGGTGGTCTTCCCTGGCACGGTCGTCTCGCTCGGCGTCGGCCGGCCCGGCAGCCGGGCGCTGCTGGATGAATGTCTGCCGAACTCGAAGGTGATCGGCCTCGTGACCCAGCGTGATGAAGAGGTCGAAGAGCCCGATGCCTCTGACATCTTCGAGGTGGGTGTGGCAGGCGTGGTCCTGAAGCTGGTGCGCCAGCCCGATGAAACCGTCTCAATCATCGTTCACGGGCTGACGCGGGTGAAGCTCGAGTCTGTCTATGCCCATGGCAAATACATGCGGGCCAAGGTCCAGCGACTTGCGGATCAGCCGGGAAATGGCAAGAAGTTCGAGGCGACCGTGAACCAGCTTCGCGAGCAGGCGCGCCAGCTCATCGACCTGTCACCCAACGCACCGGAGCAGGCGCAGACGGTGCTGATGAACATCGAAGACCCTTCGAGCCTTGCCGACTTTCTTGCGGCGAACCTCAACATCGAACCATCACAGAAGCAGGACCTGCTGGAAGAGCTGGATGTGTCCAAGCGAATCCGGCAGGTGCTGTTGCTGGTCTCGAACCAGCTTGAGACACTCAAGCTACAGGCCAAGATCCAGGCGGATGTGCAGGATTCGATCGGCAAGACGCAGCATCGAATGTTCCTTCGGGAGCAGATGAAGGCCATCCAGCGGGAGCTTGGCGAAGATGATGACCCCAACGCGGCCACCATCGGCGAGCTTCGCAAGCGCATCGAGGAAGCCGAGCCGCCCGAGGCCGTGATGAAGGAGGCTGAGCGCGACCTCGCCCGCCTCGAGTCGATCCATCCGGCAAGCCCCGAGTACTCGGTGATCCTGTCCTACCTCGAGCTCGTGGCCGAACTGCCCTGGAACCGGGCCAGCGAGGAACACCTGGACCTCAAGCACGCCCGCCGTATACTCGATCGCGACCATTTCGACCTTGAAAAGGTCAAGCGGCGGCTGATCGAGTACCTCGCGGTGCGGAAGTTGAACCCCGAAGGCCGCGGGCCGATCCTGTGCCTCGTCGGCCCGCCCGGTGTGGGCAAGACAAGCCTCGGGCAATCCGTGGCCGATGCGCTCGGCCGCGAGTTCGCGAGGCTTTCACTCGGCGGCATTCGGGATGAAGCGGAGATTCGCGGCCACCGTCGCACCTACATCGGGGCCATGCCCGGCCGGATCATCCAGGAAATCCGCCGCGCGGGCACCAACAACCCGGTGATGATGCTCGATGAGGTGGACAAGCTCGGGGCCGATTTCCGCGGCGACCCGGCGTCAGCCCTGCTCGAGGTGCTCGACCCGCGGCAGAATCATGCGTTCGTCGACCGCTATCTCGATGTGGCTTTCGACCTGTCACAGGTCCTGTTCATCGCCACGGCCAACTACATGGGCACCGTGCCGCCGGCATTGGCCGACCGGATGGAAGTGATCGAGATTCCCGGTTATACCGATCACGACAAGATGCAGATCGCCCGGCGATATCTTGTCCCGCGCCAGCTCAAGGAAAATGGCCTCAAGCGGGCCCGCTGCCGGTGGAACGCAGGGGCGATCCGCAAGCTGATCAATGATTACACGTGCGAGGCCGGCGTGCGCGAACTTGAACGCCGCATCGGGGCCGTCTGCCGGCATGTCGCCGCGGAGGTCGCCGAGTTGCCTGAAGGCTCGCAGAAGAGCTGGAAGGTCGAAGAGAAACTGGTGACCGAGGCACTCGGGCCGGAGCAGTATTTCCGCGAGGTCGATGTCCGCACGCGCACACCGGGCGTGGTCTGCGCCCTCGCCTACACGCCGACCGGGGGTGAGCTGCTGTTCATCGAAGCCACGGCCTACCCCGGCAAGGGCAAGGTGCTGCTGACGGGCAAGCTCGGTGACATCATGAAGGAATCGGCCGATGCAGCGCTGTCGCTTTTCAAGACGGCATCGCGGCGGTACGGCTATGATGTGTCTCAACTGGCCGAACGTGACATTCACATTCACGTGCCCGCCGGCGCGGTGGCCAAGGATGGGCCTTCGGCCGGCGTGGGGATGTACACCGCCATCGCCTCGCTGCTGCTCGATGTGCCGGTGAAGAAGCGCGTGGCGATGACCGGTGAGCTGACCCTTCGCGGCCTGGTATTGCCGGTGGGCGGGATCAAGGAGAAGACACTCGCGGCGGAGCGCGCCGGTATCCGCACAGTGATCCTGCCGGAGAAGAATCGCCGCGACATGCCCGAGGTGGATGAAACAGTGCGTAAGAAGCTGCGATTCGAGTTCGCCGAGCACGTCGACGAGGTGCTGGAACTCGCCCTTGGCCGCGATCCACTCAAACGCGCGGTGAAGCGGGCTTCCCGCGGAACAAAGAAGGCTGCCGCAGCCGGGGTGTGAGATACGGGGCTGATCGGGCGGCTTCGCGACACCCCGCGCCCACCGGGAACGCAAATCGGGTGAGGTTGTCTACCCGGTTCGACAGCGCGACTGCGGCTCCATTGACAGTCACAGCAGGAACGGCGAACGTGTCGCTGCTCGCGGCGTTGCGCTGTGCTTATCGGGTCACTTGAGCTGCTCGAGAAGGCGGCGGTACTCCTCGTAGGCGCGCGGGGCGCGCTGTTCGAGGTCCGCCTCATCTTCGTAGCGGCGCGGCGCAAGGGTGTTGCCGCCGACCGTGACGGTGACGCGGATGCCGCCATCGGCCGTCTCCTCGAAGCTGTAGCGCGGCTCATCATCATCGCGGTCACGGGCAAACTGCTCGATGCGGCGGCGGAGGCGCTCGTTCTCGGCGAGAATCCCGGCGATGTCGCGGCCTTCAGCCTCGGCCTGCCGCTTCATCTCGACCTGCTCGAGGGTGCGGTCGAGCAGCCGGCGCAGTTGCGGATCAAGCCGCTGGCCACCGCGCAGCCGCTCGAGATGCTCCGCAAGCTGCTTCAACCCCGCCTGCGTATCTTCACCCTCAGGGTCAGATACATTCACATCCAGCCGTTTCGCCGTCAGCACCGCGAAGGCTTCGGAATCGGCCGCTTCGAGTTCCTTGATGTCATCGAAGTTGCTCGTGGTGCGCACACTGCGGCCATCTTCGTCCACCTGTTCGCGCCGCACGGTGATCCCGCCCTCGGCCGCCTTGGTGACTTCCAGCCGCTCATTGCCACTGCGCCGGGTGAACGTGTGTGACAGCACACCGGCAGGGCCGACCACCACCTGCGTGCGGATGCGGCCTTCTTCCGCCGCCCTCTCCTCGTCGCCCTCACCGGCCAGATCGGCCGGGTCAGCGATTGGGCCGGCATGGAAGGCCCAGTGGCCATCGGATGCCGGCTGCCACACACCGAGCACGCGGTCGGTCGGATACTTCCAGTCGTTCGCCTGCCCGCTGCCCTGCCGGGCACAGGTGACAGGCAACTCGAGGATGCGCCCCTCCCGCAGCACCTTCAGGTTGAGCTCATCGCCGGGCTCGTGACGGGCGAGGATGGCCTGGAAGCGCTCGAGCGAGCCATCGAACCCGGCCCCATCGACATCCATGATCACATCGTGCAACTGGATACCCGCGGCGTCGGCAGGGCCATCACTGATCACGTTGTTGACCAGCAGTCCGTTGATGGAATCGGCATCGCGCTTGCCTTCTTCATCTTGCTTCGGCGGCTCCAACTGGAGCCGATGGAACAGCTCCGCATCGAGGCGCCGCACGTTGATGCCCAGCCATGGTCGCGGCGCCTGCCCGGACTCGCCTTCGGCCGCTTGGTCAGCGCGTTGCTCCACCGCCACCTCCTCGGCCGGGGCAGAGGTGGCGGGAAAAGCCATGAAAAGGCCGGCAATAATCAGCGGGATGAGGTGTGGCATGGGCTGAACCCGTGCGATCTCCTCACGGGTGAACGTGGAACCTAGAAGTCAGCGTAAGCATCACTGTCGCTGTCATCATCGACCTGGATGAGGATGATGGTGTCGCTGCCGGGGTCGACGATGCCGACGTACTCGCGACCGGGCCGAGCTTCGGCCGGCGTCATCTGCCGCCGCTCGGTATCCGCGGCGGGCGCAACCCGAGGCTCGGCACCCGCAGCCGGCACCGCATCACCACGGCCATCGCCAGCTTCACCACGAACCTCCTCCTCGGCGCCGGGGCCGGCGTCAGTCGTAGCGGCATCAGGGGAATCCGTAGTTTCCGGGGCTTCCGGGGGGGCTGGGGAGTCGGCCCCATGATCGTTATGGATGGCGACGGCACCGTCCCCCGCGGCGGGGCCGGGCTGGCGGCCACCATCGCCGATGAGTTGGGCAAGATAGACCCCGCCCCCGAGCACCGCCACGGCGGCAACCGCCGCGGCAAGCCACCGGACGGGCCGGCGGCGGTGCGCTGGGACCGCGCCGCTGGCCCGGCCCAGCAGTGTCGGGCCACTGATGCCGGAGCCATCAAGCAGGGCATGCAGGGCATCCCCGGCAAGCTCATCGTCCGCCGCGTAGTCGCTCATCAGGCGGTGGGCCGCCGGCTGGCGCAGCACCTGGCGGTAGAGCTCGACCTTCTGCTCATCGTCGAGTTCCCCATCGAGCATCCGGACGATTCGTCGTTCGAGATCGCAGTCGATGTCGTGGTAGCGGCGGTTCATCGCGGTTCCCTCAGCGAGGCAAGCGCCTCACGCAGCAGGCGCCGAGCTCGGACAAGGCGGGTTTCTACGGTGTCGACCGGCAGGTCCATGGCCTCGGCGATCTGTCGGTAGCTCCAGTCTTCAAGGTGCCGCAGGACGAACGGCTCCCGGTAGATTTCCGGCAGGCCGTGAATGGCCGCGAGCACCCGCTTGTGCTGCTCGGACTGTTCAAGGCGCTGGTGGACGGCATTGCCGGGCGATTCGGCCTGCTCGGTGCGCATGCCGCTGGTGAACCGTTTCCACAACCCCCGGCGGCGCTGGCGCTTGCGCCCGGCGTCGATCGCGGCGTTGTGGGCGATTCTGTAAAGCCAGTACCTCCAGCGGTTTGCATCATCCAGCGTGTTCGCCCGGCGCCACACCGTCAGCCACACCTTTTGCACCACATCGTCCAGTTCATCCACCGGGCCGAGCACGGCGAACACCACACCGCGCACCCACCGGCCGTGGCGCTGCATCAGTTCAGCAAGCGCCCCTTCATCGCCAGCGGCCAGCGCCTCAAAGAGCGGCCGATCCTGGTCCTGTGGTTCGGTCAGGTGTAACTCCATCACCTAAGGAAAAGACGGTTGACCCCGCCGCGCCCTGTCAGCAGGTGCAGGTTCCTCCCCCCGGGCTTGCACCGAGTGGCTCACCAGAGCCACTGAAAGCGTAATCCCCCGCCCCGGCGAAGTCTATTCGCCGTCGCCTCAAAGACTTGCAGATTCCGAGGATAGCGCGATTTCGAGCTTGCGCCGAGCCAGCCACCCGTGTGCCCCCCGTGGACGCTATGCCGGCTCGAACATGGCCTCAACGAACGCGGCGGGGTCGAACGGTTCGACGTCTTCCGGACGCTCGCCGACGCCGATGAACTTGACGGGGATGTTGAGCTGTTCATGGATGGCGACGACGATGCCGCCCCGGGCGGTGCCGTCGAGCTTGGCCAGAAACACGCCCGTGACCGGTGTGGCCTCGGCGAAGATCGTCGCCTGGTTGACCGCGTTCTGACCCGTGGTCGCATCGAGCACCAGGATCGTCTCGTGCGGAGCACCCTCGACCTTGCGCTCGAGCACCCGGCGGATCTTGGCCAACTGCTCCATCAGGTGCTTCTGCGTGTGCAGCCGGCCGGCGGTATCGACCAGCAGGACATCGGTGCCGCGCGCGGCGGCCATCTCCGCGGCCTTGTAGGCCACCGCGCCGGGGTCGCCGCCGGGCTTGTCGCCCTTGACCACCTCCACCCCGAGCCGACCGGCCCATATCTCGAGCTGCTCGACCGCCGCGGCACGAAACGTATCGCATGCCGCGAGCATCACACTGCGGCCTTCATCCCGCAATGCCCTGGCCACCTTGGCGATGCTCGTGGTCTTGCCCGAACCGTTGATGCCCACCACGAGGATGACCGTCGGCCCGCTTTCCGCAAAGTGCAACTGACGGTCCTGGTCCGGCCAGTAGGCGGCAAGCTGCTGCTTGAGATATTCCAGCGCGTGGTCGCCGGTCTCAATCTCGCCGCGCTCCCACGCGGCCTGAATGTCGCGGCGCAGTTCGACCGCCGTCTTCACCCCCACATCCGCCTGGATCAGCCGCATCTCGATCTGCTCGAGCAGGTCATGGCTGAGCCGGTGGCCCTGTAGAACGTGGCGCAGGCCGCCGACAAAGCCGCTGCGCGTACGGGCCAGCCCCTGCTTGACCTTGCCGAAGAATGTCTTGAACAGGCCCATCTTCGTGTCCCCACCGTCGATCAACGTTCGCCGGAATCGTTCACGGCATCATCAAGCCACGTGTCGGCATCGGCCGGCGATGCGGCCGCCGGCAGCTTGCCCTCCACCTCGAGCTTCTTGCGAATGCCATCGAGGATGCCGTTGATGAAGGGCGGGCTCTCCTCGGCGCAGAAGGCCCGGGCAAGCTCGATGGCCTCATCAATCACCACGCTCGGCGGGGCATGGCCACTGACCATCTCGTGATAACCAAGACGCAGAATCGCCCGGTCCACCGGCGGCTGCCGCGATGTGGGCCAGTCCGGCGCCAGTTCGACCACCGCGGCATCAGCCTGAACATGGCCGGCCCACGCGGCCTCGGCCAGCGCCCAGGCGGCACGGGTCAGTTCAACGTTCTCACTGTCGCCCACCAGCCAGTTGCGCAACTGCGACAGATCATCGCTGCTGCGCACATCGATCTGGTAAAGGATCTGCATCGCCTCTTGTCGGATTTCGCGGCGGGTGGGCATGAGGGACACAGTGTAGGGACTGACCGGCGGTGAGCAAAGATGGCAGATGCAGGCGACCTTATCGGCACACCACCCGTTGCAAAATGATGGCTTGCGGTGCGCCGAGCTGGCTACCTGCATCATGGACGCAACTTCAGCCCATCGTCATCGGCCCGGGGCGATCCACCAGCGCAGCAGGCGGGGGCGTTTACAGCGTGCCATGTCGAGCAATCGCGCAGGCGAGGTCAACCATCCGTGGCGTAGCGGATGAAATTGAGGATGCGGCCACCCTTCGGCAGGTAGTCGCGCACCGGCTTCTTCGCATCGAGCTCGCGGATATAGGTCTGCCCGAGCAGCGTGTGCTCATCCTTCCACTTGCGAAGCTTGCCCTCGACCATCTTGCCCACGATCTCAGCCGGCTTGCCGCTCGCGGCAGCTTCTTCCTCGAACTGCTTCTTCGCCGCCTCGACCGCATCGGCCGGCAGCCCCGCTTCATCGATGGCCAGCGGCGCCGGCGTCAGTGGCGGCACCGCGGCGGTGATGTGCTGGCACAGGCCGGTGAGCAGCTCATCGCTGAAGTCGCCTTCGGCCACGATCGCCACGCCCACCTTGCGGTTGTGGTGAACGTAGCTGCCGACCTTCTCACCGGTCAGCTTGACTGCCCGGCGGAGGGAGATGTTTTCCTTGATCGTGATGCGGAGGTCCTCGACCACATCGTTGACCGGCCCGGTCGGCTCGGTCGTCTCGCCCTCGGGCGCATCGAGCATCAGCTCGGCGATCTTGCTCGCACCTTCGATGAAGCTCTCGTTTCGCGCGGCGAAGTCGGTCTCACTGACAAGCTGAACCAGCGTCACGGCGCCCTCTTTCCTGGCCGATGCGATCGCGCCCTCGGTCGCCTCGCGGCCGGAGCGTTCCTCCATCTTGCTGCCCATCGTCTCACGCAGCAGCTTGATGGCGGCATCGAAGTCGCCGCCGGTCTCGTTGAGGGCTTTCTTGCATTCCATCATCCCCAGCCCGGTGCGCTGGCGCAGGTTCATGACTTCCTTGGCGGTAACGGCCATATGACGAATCTCCAGACTCAAGTGGGTGCGGTGGGTGTGTTCGGTGCCGGCCGGCCTTGCCGATCGCAGCCGGTCACGCTGGCAGGGTCAACCGGTAGAGCGTCAACTCAGCCGGAGGACTGCTCGTGGCGGGGTGAGGATGAGCCGGCGGTGGCCGGCGCCTCGGTTTCGCCTTCACTGCCGGAGGGCTCAGCCTGACCCGGCTCCCCGCCGGGCGCCGGCCCGGGGGGCTGGGGGGTGCTGCTGCCGGCTTCGGGGCCCGAGGCGGCGGGCGATGTCGCCGCCTCTTCGGTCGGGGCCTCGCCTTCGCCCGTGGCATGGGCGCGGAACTGGGCGCGGCTGGAGCGACGACGTGGCGGCGCGGTGGCACCAGCCGGGGTCTCGCGGCGGGGTGCCTCGCCTTCCTCGGCACCTTCACGGGCGGCCTGGCGGCCGGACTTGCCTTCCATCACCGCCGCGCAAAGGCTCTGAATCACCACCTCGATCGCCCGCATCGCATCGTCATTGCCCGGGATGGCGATGTCAGCGAAATCGGGGTCGCTGTCGGTATCGATCAGGCAGACGGTGGGAATGCCGAGCTTGCGGGCCTCGCGCAGGGCGTTGAGCTCGCGCTTGACATCGATGACCACCATCGCCCCGGGCAGGCGCATCATGTTGCGGATGCCGCCGAGGTTGCGCTGTATCTTCTCTTTTTCGCGATGGAGCTGGCTCTCCATCTTCTTCGAGTAGTTGTTGATCTCGCCCGATTCCTCGAGCGCTTCAAGCTCCTCCAGCCGCTTGAGCCGCTCGCGGATGGTGCGGAAGTTGGTCAGCGTCCCGCCCAGCCAGCGCTCGGTGACGTAGGGCATGCCCGTCTCGCCCACGTGCCGCTCGATGCATGCCCGGGCCTGTCGCTTGGTACCGACAAAGAGCACATCCTTGCCCCCAGCCACAAGCTTGGAGAGGAACTTGCGGGCCAGCAGCAGGCCCTTGATCGTCTCCTTGACGTCGATGATGTGGATCTTGTTCCGCTTGCCGAAGATGTAGGGGGCCATCTTCGGATTCCAGTTGTTGGCCCGGTGGCCGAAGTGGATGCCGGCCTCGATCAGGTCGTTGGCGAGCGATGCCATGGAGGACTCCTTGCAGCAAGCTCCAGGGGGTTGAGGGACACAGTGGGCCACGGCGGCCGGCAGGCCAGCCGGTGGAGCTTTCACCCACTCGTGCCGGGAGGGCGCCCGGGAAGGACCAATCCACTCCGCCCGCCACGGCCGGCGCCCGATGGCCCGGGGCGGAGATCGGCAACTCGATGCCAGACCGGGCATTGTAACACCCACCGCCCCGGGAGCAAACGGGAAGACGCGTTCTTCTGACGTCCGTCCGCGGCACATGACACCTGGCGCCGGCTCCCTTTGCAGCCAGAGACGGCCGGGTGGCATGGTCAGCGGCTTCCGGGGATGTCCGCAGCCGATGGCCATGCAGGCCCGAGGGTTCAGCACCCCCCAATCGCCTCGCGGCGGGTGGTATGGTCAGCGGGCTTTCCGGGGGTCTTCAGCCCGATGGCCATGTCGATGGCCATCCGGGGACGCCGGCCAAGCCCCAAAGACCCCGGAACTGAGGGGCCGGCGGCCGGAGGGCACATGGTGATCGGCCGCGCTTCCGCGAGCCGGGTGTTCCGGGCGCGAGCCATGGGGGGGGGGCTGACCATTCCGCCCAACCTTTTCTGAATAAGGAGGAAGCCTGCACCACGTGTCATGCCCGCCGCAAGCGCGGCCTGAGCGACTTGCCCGTTCCGCCTTGGCCCGCCGCCGCGCGTTGGTAGAATGCGAGGGCAAGCGGTGATTCCGCCGCGCTTCGCCCCCGCCGCCTTCGCCGGCGGGCGACCGGGACTCGCGCTTTTCCACCCTCGCATTCAAGAGGCCCGTGCCTCATGGTTGCCGACAACACCCCATCCCGCCTCTTACCCACCGCGCCACGCCGTCACGCGGCAGACCGTTGCCCGACCGCTTCCGTCAGGCGCATCGGCCCTGGGCCGGTTCGTGCAGCGGGATTCGGCGGGGTATGTGGATGGGATGAGCCTGTACCCTTACGACGCGATGCTGCATGGCCCGTTCACCCCATCGGGATTGGCAGAAAGGGACGAAGATTCAAACATACCTGGAATGACGCACGAAATGGCCCGCGAGCGGCGAGATGAGACCACGTCAGACGTGAACGGGCTCCATGCGCAGACTATACAAAGGAGCACGCGGCGGCCCTTAACGCGGGCGCGCAAGTTGCCAGCAACCTCGCAGATGAGATCATCGTGTATGTAAATTTACTTCACAAGTTACGATCCGACCTGTCGTATGGTGAGAAGCATTTGAATACTATTTGCCCCCTCGAATCGACTGGGCCGTTGCGGTTCGAATCGAATGTTGCATAGGCGCGCTGGAGGCACGAGGATGCAGGGCAGGCGACTTATCGTTGCCCCTCGATTACGCGGTGTTGTCAAGTAGAAGTGTAACCAACTCGGTCCGATGAGGAGTGTAACCATGCTCCATGCCACAAGCCAAACCGGAAAGGGATTGCCCGTCTTTCATGGCACCGCCAGATCCGCCCTATTCGCCCTATTCGCCCTACCCGGAATTCTCTTCTTGCTCGTGACCTTGAGTGTGCTCGCCGACATGCGTGCCGATCCGCAGCAGGTGAGGGGTTTTGCGGCCCCAATGGTGCACGGCGAGCACGTGATTGCTACCGGTACTGACAACGCGGGAGAGGTGGGCGAGGGGGGCGAGGCCGGCGGAGGGACGCCGGTCGGAGCCCCGATGCGGCATGAGGACATCGTTGTCCATGCAGCTTTCAGTCCGGATGGCAAGTATGTGGTCACCGCCAGCCACGACGGGACAGCATGTGTGTGGAAGGCCGACAGCGGTGAGCCGGTCCGGGAACCGATGCGACATGATGGGGGCGTTGAGCATGCCGCCTTTAGTGCAGATGGCACACGCGTGGTCACGGCCGGCGACGCCACGGCGCGAATCTGGAGGGCGGACAGCGGTGAGCCAGTCGGCGACCCGATGCGGCATGATGAGCACGTCTGGTACGCAGCATTCAATCCCGATGGCACGCACGTGGTCACGGCAAGCCACAATGGCTCAGCGCAGGTGTGGGAGGCCGATAGCGGCAAGGCGGTTGGAGCCCCGATGCTCACCGGGCCCGTTTTCCACGCTCAGTTCAGCCCGGATGGCACACACGTGGTGACCGCTGGCATGACCCTGAACGCCCGGCTCTGGAAGGTGGGCGAGGAAGAGCCAGTCGGGGAGCCAATGAGACATGATGGGAACATATGGCGCGCAGAGTTCAACCCCGATGGCACGCACGTGGTCACGGCCAGTTCGGACGGCACCGCACGGCTGTGGAAGGCCGACAGTGGTGAACCAGTCGGGAAACCGATGCGGCATGATGAGCAGGTCTGGTACGCAGCGTTCAGCCCCGATGGCACACACGTGGTCACGGCCAGTTCGGACGGCACCGCGCGGCTGTGGAAGGCCGATAGTGGTGAACCAGTCGGGAAACCGATGCGGCATGATGGGGACGTATGGCGCGCAGCGTTCAGCCCAGATGGCAGGCACGTGATCACGGCCAGTTCGGATGGCACCGCGCGGCTGTGGAAGGCCGATAGTGGTGAACCAGCCGGGGAACCGATACGGCATGACAAGAGCGTATCGTACGCGGCGTTCAGTCCCGATGGCACCCGTGTGGTCACCGCAAGCCGCGACGGCACAGCGCGCGTTTGGAAGGTCGAGAGCAAGTAACCCGGGAACCATCCCTGGGCTCGAACTCGTTTACGAACGCCTCGGCCGCATGGCGCAAGACAAAACCTATGGATGAGTGTGCGTTCCACGAACGGGTGTGGCAGGCACCGCCCGTCCGGCCGCCCCCCGCACAGGTCCCAGCGTGCGGAACTACCGCAATGGGCTTCTGCCTCGGGTGAAGGCGAGAGGCCAAGAAGCGGACAGAACCGCCGCGCCCTGTTACCTACAAGGGACAACCCCCAATCGGAGCCGGATGGGCTCGCGCGAAGCCGCGAAGCCGCGAAGGAAGGGGGTATGATGGGAGACAATGCGGTGGTGATGATGAAAGTTGGGGATGGGGCGTTCATGCGAGGCATCGGGCAAATCGTCAACGACCATCAGCACTTCGCGGCTTCGCGGCTCCGCGTGAGGACCACCAGTCGGGCAGGCGCCAAGCGCGGCGGGCTGTGATTCCACCTCTGCGAAACTCTGTGCCCCTCTGCGGTTGAAAACTGGCTCGCCTGGCGTAGGCGGGGCCGCCGCGGCGTTGAGAAGGATCGTTTACCGCAGAGGGCGCGGAGGGCGCTGAGGTGGGGAGCGGGAGTATGGCACAGAAGCCTTCTTGGGTCGTGGTCATGGGGACCGGGGCTGACCGCCTCGCCCGACAGCCCTTTTCATCAATTTGCGCCAGTCCCTGGGCGGCCAATGGCCACGGTGACGGGCCTTGTGTCAGCCTCTGGACAACTACGTTCCTCTGCGGACATGACATAACAGGAGATTCATCCGCAGCTTGATGCACATTCAAGAGTGATGAAGGGGGACTGGGGAAATTGAAGATGCTCGGACCACCTCACCCGTTCACGCATCCGCTCAACTCGCTCATCCTCCTCCTCATCCTCTGAATCTGTGTAAATCTGCGTCAATCTGTGGATGATTCTCCCTCCGCGTTTGATGCCGAAAGCGCATAAACTCATCCCGATCGGAGGGGGCAGGTACCGCCCCGCGGGAAGTCTCACGCACCGGTGCGCCTTGAAGTGCGGGGTGCATGACACGTGCCGGGGCCTTCGCGCGGACGGCCTCACGCCCGGCCGAACTGTTTTTCCAGGTCCTTCAGGCTCAGGCGGATCTGCGTGGGGCGGCCGTGGGGGCAGTTGCTCGAGCGCTCGATCTGCTCACGCCGCGACAGCAGGTCGGCGAGTTCCTCGCCTGACAGCCGGTCGCCGGCCTTGACCGCGGCCTTGCAAGCCATCATGTCCAGCACCTCGTGCAGGGCCGCCTCGTCCGCCGTGCTTCCGGCCGGGGCGAGCGTGCCGTCCTCAACGCGGTCGAGCAGTTCCTCGAGAAACGCTGCGGGGTCCACATGGCGGTCAAAGAGGAAGCTCGGGAAGGCGTGAATGCCGATCGTGCCCGGCCCCATCGCCTCGGCCTCGATGCCGAGCCGCTCAAGCAACGCACCGAGCGCCTCGAGCGCTTCAAGCCGGCGGCCCGCCGCCTTGACCTGTACCGGCATCAGCAACCGCTGCGATTCAAGCGACCGGCCGGCTTCGAGCACGCGGCGGCGCAGCTCCTCGAACATCACGCGTTCGTGCAGGGCATGCTGGTCGATGATGACGATGCCCTGCTCATCCTGCGTCACCAGATAGCTTTCATGCACCTGAAGCACCTTCGGCACCGGGCGGGATGCGGCGGGCTCGCCGCCTTCGCCGCAGGACGCCTCGGCCTCTCCGTTGGCAGGCGCGGCGGCATCGGCCCCATCAGCCTCGACGGTGTGGCCCTCCTGCTGCATTGCCCGGCGAAGCTGTTCGTACACCACCCCCTTCTGGCCGGGCTCCATGCGGCGGAAGTGCTCGACAAATGGGTCAGCCCGATGGGGCGCTGCACTGCCGTTTCTGGCACCGGGGCCACTGCCCCCCCCTCGCGTGCTGGCGCCCCCTGCCCCACCATCGACGCGCGCAGCCGGGCCGGTGCGCCGGGGCTGTCCGCCGCCTACGCCACCGCCGGCCACATTCGCGTGTTCATCGCCGGAAGTGCCCGCGCCCGCCCGGCGATCGGTCCCGTCCCCGGCATCGGCACCGGCTCGCTTCGATTCCCCCTCGGCGCCGTTGGAGGCGGTCTGCCCGGAGGGCTCGCCCTCCGGGGGCGGGGTTTCGGCGGGTACCTCGAGCAGCGAGGGCTGGCCGCTCGGCGGGGATTCAAGCTGCCACGAGCGGTTGCTGCCGAAGCGCGCCTTCGGCGTGAGGTCCGCACCGAGCAATGCCTGCCGGATCGCTGAAAGCAGCAAACCGTGAGCGCGGTTGGGGTCGGCGAAGCGCACCTCCGCCTTGGTGGGATGCACATTGACATCCACGAGCTTCGGGTCGACATGCAGCAGGGCAACGACCACCGGCTGGCGATCGGCCGGCAGCAGGCCGCGGTAAGCCTCGCGCAGGGCATGGCTCAGCCCCCGATCGCGCACCGGCCGGCCGTTGAGGCAGAGGTATTGGAACTTGGCGCTGGCGCGGGCGATCGAGGGCAGCCCGGCGAGCCCCCAGACGGCCATGGCCGGTGGCCCGAGTGAACCGCCCGCCGCGGACGATGCGGCCTGCTCGGCGTCGAATTCGAGCAGGGCCTCATCAAGGTCGGCACCGAGGATTTCGATGCAGCGCTGTCGTGGCGAATCGTTGGCCGGCAGGTCGAGACTCCGCCTGGTGCCGTGGGTGAGGCTGAAGGCCACGGTGGGGTGGACCATGGCGATGCGGTTGAGCATGTCGGAGATGTGGCCGAACTCGGTCGACGCCGCGCGCAGGAACTTGCGGCGTGCGGGGGTGTTGAAGAAGAGGTCCCGCACCTCGACCACCGTGCCGGGCGAGCTCGCGGCGGGGCTGACCTCGCCCACCGTGTCGCCGCTGGCCTCGATCACGTGGGCCTGCTCATCGGTGGCCTGCTCCCGCGTCGGCCGCCTCTGGATGCGCAGCCGGCTGACGCTGGCGATCGAGGCGAGCGCTTCCCCGCGGAACCCGAGCGTGCTGATCGCCGCGAGCTGCTCGGCGCTATCGAGCTTGCTCGTGGCGTGCGGGGCCACGGCCATTGGCAACTCATCCGGCCCGATCCCGGCCCCATCATCGCTGATGCGGATCAACTGCCGGCCACCATCCTCGACGGTCACATCGATGCGGCGGGCGCCGGCATCGAGGCTGTTTTCGACAAGCTCCTTGACCACGCTCGCCGGGCGCTCGATCACCTCCCCGGCCGCGATTTGGTTCACCAGCAATGGCGGGAGCCGTCGGATGGGCATGCGCACATGGTAGAGGGGGCGCGGCGGGGTGGAAAGGTGGGTAAACCCGGGGGTAAACGCATGCAGCCGCAAAACCGGGTGCATGGTCCTCGGCTTCCAGGGGCCGCAGCCGATGGCCATGGCGGCCTCTGACGGGAAACTCGCCCCATGCAGGGCCGGCCGTCCACCGCCTGCGTGGGCTCAGGGGTTGAGCGTGGGGTGCAGGGCGAACGCATGTAGGTGGGGTGGCATGGTCAGCAGCCGTCTTCGGCTGATGGCCATGGCGCAAACGGCCTGTCACGGGCCGCCATGGCCATCGGCTGCGGACAGCCGCTGACCATGCCACCCAGTTTGCTAGCTACATGCGTTCGCCCTGGCGTGGGGTGCCTGCCCCGGGGAGAAGCGCCGGCGATATAATGGAGCATCTGAAGTCCACGGATTGCACGGCCAGGATCGCAATCGATCGGAATCCAACCTTGAAACATCATCTCACTGCAATTATTGAACGCGAGGACGATGGCTACGTCGCCCTGTGCCCCGAGTTGGACATCGCCAGCCAGGGCCAGAGCATCGAGGAAGCGCGATCCAACCTGCGCGAAGCGCTCGAGCTATTCTTTGCCACAGCCTCTTCCGAGGAAATCCACCAGCGCCTGCACGAAGAGGTGTACGTCACACGGATGGAGATCGTGGTTGGGTAAGCTTCGCGCCCTGTCAGGCCGAGAGGTGTGTGCCATTCTTGCAAGGCACGGTTTTTCTGAAGCCCGGCGCCGGGGCAGCCATGTGGTCATGCAAAAGCATCTTCCAGGGACAACGGTGACCGTGCCGGTCCCCGACCATGCCACGCTTCGCAAGGGGACCCTACAAGCCATCATCCGACAGACGAAGATTCCGCGGTCGGAATTCGAAGGATGATGTACTGCTGTGGCATCGCGATTGACTTCGGCCTCCGGATGGGGGATGACAGGCCCGGCCGGACCCGATCGAGCACCGAGGGAATGCGGGGCATGTGCGTGCAGGGCAAACGCATGTAGACGCGAAACCGGCTGGCTGCGTCAGCGGCTTCCGGGGGTGTCCGCAGCCGATGGCCATGACGGCCTGTGATTGGGGGTTCGCCGCATGGCCATCAGCCGCCC
>PUNN01000199.1 GCA_003552605.1 Phycisphaeraceae bacterium | reverse complement strand
TGGGGCGTGTCGACGCGCCTGATCGGCGGGCTGCTCATGACGCACTCGGATGATGATGGTCTGATCCTTCCGCCGAAGCTGGCGCCGAAACATATCGTGATCCTGCCCGTGCTTGGCCGGGCGGAGAACCCCTCGGAAGTATTCGAGGCGTGCGAGCGGCTCGCCGCGGAACTTCGCGGGCAGCGCTTTGGTGGCCGCCCGGTCGAGGTTGAGATCGACAAGCGGGACCTCCGCGGCGGCGAAAAGACATGGCAGTGGGTTAAGAAGGGTGTGCCGATCCGCATCGAACTCGGGCCCCGTGACATCGCCGAAGATGCGGTGTGCTACGCCCGGCGCGATGAAGGACCGCGTGAAAAGAAGACCATCAGCCGGAATGAGTTCGTCTCCGGAGTGACAGGCATCCTCCAGCAGGTGCAGGACCATCTGCTCGCCCGGGCTCGCGAATTCCGCAATCAGCACACCCGCATCATCAATGATGCCGACGAGTTCCGCGACTTCTTTACCCCGCAGAACAGGGAGGATCCGGAAATCCACGGCGGCTTCGCCCTGACGCATTTCTGTGGTGATGTGGAAGTGGAAGAGCGCATCAGTCGCGATCTCGGCGTGACGGTTCGGTGTGTGCCACTACCAGGTCAACTTGATGCCACCGATCCGGCTGAGGGCACCTGCCCCTTCACGGGCAAGCCGAGTCCGCAACGCGTGGTGTTTGCCAAGGCGTATTGAGGTTGGCCGGTCCGGGCAATGCCAGGAGGAACAGAAGCGTGTCAGTAGATGGCAGTTGCGTTGCACAGTCCGCAACGGGTTCGCTTCACCCACCCTGTAACATGCACCTCGGGATGGCCGGATGAACCCGCTGCGATCGAGGCCAGAGCATCATCGTTCCAGCAGGGCGGCTTCGAACACCAGGCCCGGGCCGAAACCGAGGGCGAGGCAGGGGCCGCGGGGTACATGTGTGGAAAGGTGCTGCTGGATATAGCCCATGGTCGCAGATGACATGTTGCCGTGTTCAGCGAGGATGCGGCGGGAGGGGGCGATGGCCTCTTCGGACAACCCGAGCGCGCTGGCGGTGGCATGGAGCACTTTCGGGCCGCCGGGGTGGATGTTCCAGCCCGTCACGTCGCCGATCGCCAGGCCATGGGTGGCCAAGAACCTGCGGACCCAGGGCTCGAGGTACTGCTCGATCAGTTTCGGCACCATCGGGGCCAGTCCCATTTCGAAGCCGTGATCGCCGATGCGCCAGGTCATCGCCGTGGCGGAATCGGGCAGCAGTGTGCTGGCGGTATCGCGCAGCATCCACGGCGGGGCATTGCCGGGCTGTGCATCGCCAGGGGGATTGCCGGTCAGGATCATCGCCGCGGCACCGTCGGCAAACAGGGCGTTGGCCACGATGCGCTGACGGTCAAAGCCGTAAGCGAAGTGCAAAGTGCACAGTTCGATGCAGCAGATGAGCACCCGGGCCGTGGGCCGGGCGCCGATGATCGCCGCAGCGCTGCCCAGGGCATTGATGCCCCCGTGGCAGCCCATGAAACCGAGGCTTGTGCGTGAGATGGTCGAAGGCAGTCCGAGCCGGTTGATGAGGGCGGCATCCAGACCCGGTGACATCAGGCCCGTGCATGAGACACAGATCAGGTGCGTGATGGTGCCGGGGTCGACCTTGCACTCGGTGAGCGCATGCTTGGCCGCGATTGTGGCGAGCCCCGGGGCCTCATGCTCGAAGCGTCGCAGCCGCCGCTGCGTGCCCGGGCCGCGGTCGCTCCCATTGCGCGGCGGGGGGTAGAAGCCGTCCATGCCTGCCGCGGAAGCACAAGCGATCAACTCCTCACCATCCAGGGCATGGCCATTCCCGTTGGGCTCAAGCAGGACACTTCCACGGCTGTGGACGCCGCTGTGTTGATAACGCCGGTGCAGCCACTGCTGCTGCTGTGGATCGGTGCAGCAACGAGCGGCCGCGAACTCAGCCGCCGCCTCCTGCGTGATCCGGCCCGGGGGCGCAGCGGTGCCGATGCCAAGTAGCCGTGCCGTCATGATGCCCCTCCGGGGTTGATCGGTTGTGCCGCCATCGCAATGGGCCGATGCATCCATGCGGCGATCCTGCGGGCGAGCGGTGGACATTCCGCGAGCAGGCGCACCGCCGCGGGGGCCAGCCAGCCGGATCGAAGCGCTGCGCTGACCAGGCCGCACATGCGTTGGCGGGCATGCAGCATGCGTTGCCAGTGATCGGTCCAGCGTGCCGGGGTTGTCTCATCCCAGCGCGACAGGTTCTCCAGGATGAAGGGGGTCACGGCGAGGGCACTCGCCATCGCCCAGGTCATGCCTTCACCGGTGAACGGTTCAACGTATCCGGCGGCATCACCGATGGCCAGGAGGCGTGGCGCCCCGAGGATACGGCGATGACGGGTCAAGGGCGGTGTGCCACGGAGTATCGCCCGTTCCATCGGCGGCAGTGGCGGCATGCCGGCCGCTGCGGCAGCGCGATGGAGCGCGGCGAGGGTGTCCGGTTGTTGGCGCAACCACACCGGATCGATCGCCGCGGCGATACAGAGTTGCCCTTGTTCAACCACAACCGCGCCGGTGTAACCGTGCCTGAACCAGCCCATGTGAATGGTGGCCGGTGCGTAATCGTTTGCCTGGGCGTCGATGACTGAACCGAGGCCGATACGGGCATTCGATGCCACCTTGGCCGGTCCGAGTGCGGCGGTGGTGATGGGCCCGGTGAGGCCATCGGCGGCGACGATCATGCGGGCGTTGATGGTTTCTGTGCCGCCACCGCTGTGCAGGACGACCGGTCGAATCCCCGGATCGGCTTGAAGCGGCTCGGGCGTTTGTGGAACCGTGGCACGTGTAGCGGGGGTGAACCTGGCCCCCTGAGCAGTCGCCACGTCGATCAGTGTGGCGTCGAGCGTCTGTCTGCTGATGGCCACGCCGCGCCCGAGTGGCAGCGTGTGCTGGCCGCCGCGATGATGCAGCAGCAGTTGCTCGAACGTGGCAGCCCCGGCACGATCGGGCAGTTGACCAAGACCGACCGATTCCAGAAGGGCGACCCCGGCCGGGCTGAGGCATCCACCGCAAACCTTCGGCCGTGGCCACGGCGCGCGCTCGACGATGTGGACACTCAGCCCGGTTCGGGCCAGTTGCACGGCGGCCAGCGCACCGGCTGGGCCGGCACCGACCACCAGCACATCGACGTTGGCATCGGCAATACTCATGCCCGCGGAACCTCCAGAATCAGCCGCGCGGGCCAGGTCCGGTGGACGATGGCTCGATTCAGCCCGGCGCTGTGGGCGTGTCCCAATGCTTCATCGGGGCGAAGGGCCCGACGCACCGAATGGGGGCCGTCCACGTGCGTCATGCGGCAACGCGAAATCAGCCGGGTGCCCAGCCACGCCATGGCGAGGCCCCCGCCGCACCGCCGAAGGTCGCAGTGAAATTGATGGGTGCCGGCTTCCGCAAGGCGTTGGAGCAGCAAGGTGATCCGCTCATCCTCGAGGTGATGCAGCAGAAGGTTGCTGATGGCAATGTCGCACGAAATCGGCAGCGCCTCCCGGCTCGGATCGAGTGGCCAGAACTCAACGGGTGCGTGGTGCGCGGCGGCCTGTGCGCGGGCGTGGGCGAGTGCGGTGGGGCTGATATCGCAGCCGTGGACCTCAAGTTGAAAGCCTCCGCGGGCGGCGATCTGTGACAGGGCGATGGGGATGTCGCCACCGCCCGTGCCGATATCAAGTACACGCACCGGCCGGTCGAGGCTGGGCGTGCTGGCCGCGGATTCGATGTGACGATGGATGTGTAGCCAGAGGGTGCTCGGGATGCCCGTGAGGCGATTGATGCGTGCAAGGGCGAAAAGGGCTGCGCGGTGCTCGGTGGGATCGAGTGATGGATCGTCTATCTGTTCAGGGGTAAGCAGTCGCCGGGCAAGCATCGCCATCATGCCGGGATAGTAGGGAGGCAGGTAGATGGCGGCTTGCTCTGCGATTGAGGGAGGGTGCGGGAGGTAGATCCTGACGGCCATGCGGCCTTCGGCGGCCGCGTCTGCCGACGTTCACCCCCCGGCCCCCCGAGGAACGTGTCGCGACACGCATGCCCACC
>PUNN01000101.1 GCA_003552605.1 Phycisphaeraceae bacterium | reverse complement strand
GGTCGGCATCGAGCGGCGCCTGATTGACGGCCACATCGACCCGGCCATCGAGCAGGCCAAGCGCATCAGATCGACCGAACGGCGGGAACAGGTCGCCTACCAGATCATCGCACACCTCGTCGAGCGCGGGAAGTGCGAGGCGGCCCTGCGGGCGGCCGGCTCACTCGCCCTCGGCTCCGGTCAGGCGGTGGCCCTGTTCGCCATCGCCGACCGGCAACTGCGAGCCGGGCAGTTGCAGGCAGCAAATCGGACGTTGCGGGGTATCGCCTGGCGGCCGGGTGAGTTCTACCTCGCCGGGACCCTCGTCAGCTTTCAATACGATGCGGCCGACATCGCCGGGGCGAGAGAGACCATCCGCCGGCTGCATGGCGCGGCGATGCGACAGGTGGATCCGGCCCCTGCCATCGAGGCGCTTGCCCACGTCGCGGTAAGCCGGGCGTTGCTTGGCGAGCGGGCAGAGGCCGGGCCGGTCATCGAGCGGATCATCAAGCTGCTCGAAAGCCTGCCTCGCCCCTCAGCGTGGCCTTCGCTCTATGCCCACACCGCCGCGGCGGCCGTGTGGACCATCGGTGAGCTTGAAGCCGCCCGCTGGGCCGACCGCGTGCGCGACCCGGTCGCCCGCGCCTTCACCTGCGCCGGCATGGCCGAAGGCCTGCTCGGCACCCACCGCTCGGTGGGGGCGGGTTGAGGATCGAACAATGAGCACCTCATTTCGACGACACATGCGCCTTGGGAGTGGAAAATGAGCCACGCAGCGGAGCTGGCGGATCCCAGGCTCACGGGTGCGGGGTTGCGGCTGCTCGAAAGCTTGGCGGGCAAGTTACGGGCATGCCCAGTTAACTGCTCGGCACGCTCCGCGGGCCCTGTTGTGGCCCGGTATTGCGCGATCTGCCGCCTCGAAGGCGACCGCCGGGATATGCCCATCACATGGTTCGGGAAATGCCTATCATGGGGGACTTTCCGGACGCCCCGGTGAGCGTTGGCTGCGCTGGCCGGCGCCGCGAGCGCCCCGGAACCGTCTCTCCGTTCACCCGCCACGACCGCCCGAGTTCCACGATGACCGAACAGCAAGCCAAGCGCTCCTACAAAGCCACGCTCCAGCTTCCCAAGACCGGTTTCCCGATGAAGGCCAACCTCGTGCAGAACGAGCCGGCCTCGGTCAAGCGGTGGCAGCAGCAGGGGGTGTATCAGCGCCTCCGGGCGCAGCGGGAGGGCGCCAGCCGGTACGTCTTTCATGATGGTCCGCCCTACGCCAACGGCAGCATCCACACCGGGCACCTGCTCAACAAGGTGCTCAAGGACCTGGTGGTGCGAAGCCGCAACATGCTCGGCTACGACTGCCCGTTCATCCCCGGCTGGGACTGCCACGGCCTGCCCATCGAGCACCGCGTGGTCGAGGGCCTTGGCGACAAGGCCCGGGGCATGGCGCCAATGCAGATACGCAAGCGCTGTGCCGATTACGCCACGAAGTACATCAAGGTGCAGGCCGATGGCATGAAGCGCCTGCTCACGCTCGCCGACTACGAGCAGCCGTATCTGACCATGGCGCCGGCCTATGAAGCGGCGGTGCTCGAGGTCTTTGCCGGCATGGTCGAGCAGGGTGTGGTCTATCGCGGGCTCAAGCCGGTGCATTGGTCAATCGAGAACCAGACAGCGCTGGCCGAGGCCGAACTCGAGTACTACGAGCGTGAGGATGCGAGCATCTACGCCTTTTTCACGCTGGCCGGTCCCGAGAAGGTGCCCGCCTCGCTCGGTGCATCGGAGGGCGAGCCGGTGAAGCTGGTGATCTGGACGACCACACCGTGGACGCTGCCGGCCAACCTCGCCGTGGCCGTGGCGCCTCAGTCGATGTACGCGCTCTACCGTTTCACACAGAACGGCCGATCGCACCTGGCCCTGCTGGCCGAGGCACTCGGAGAAAAAGTCCTGGCCATGGGTGGCGCTGAAGCCATCGAAAAACTCGGCACCTGCACCGGCGCTGAACTGGTGGCCGCCGAGCCGCGGTATGACCACCCGTTCAACGAGCAGTGCAAGCCGCGGCCGATCGTCGCCGCCGATTATGTCACACTCGAGGAGGGGACGGGCCTGGTCCATATCGCGCCCGGCCACGGTGTGGAAGACTACCTCACCGGCCTGCGCGAAGGGCTCGACATCTACTGCCCCGTCCGGGGCGACGGCACGTTCGATGACACAGCCGTGGCATGGCTGCATGGCCGCAGCGTATGGGAGGCCAATGACCTGGTCATGGAGCGCCTTCGCGACACCGGCCACATGTTCCACGAGCACCGCCTGACGCACAGCTATCCCCACGACTGGCGCGGCAAGACACCCGTCATCTTCCGCGCCACCGAGCAATGGTTTGTCAGCGTTGATCAACCCATGCCCGCCCACGGACGGTCGTTGCGCGAGTTGGCCGTCGAGCAGGCCGGCTCGAATGTCGACTTCATCCCCGAGTGGGGCCGCAACCGGATGGTGGGGATGCTCGAGTCGCGGCCGGACTGGTGCCTCTCGCGCCAGCGGGTCTGGGGGCTGCCGATCCCTGCCTTCTACGGCCCGGCCGGGGCCCCGCCGCTGCTGACCGCGGCAAGCGTGCGCGCCGTGGCGAAAGTGATCGAGGCCCAGGGGTCCGATGCCTGGTTCACCAGCGAACCGTCGCAACTGCTCGCCCACTACAGCGCCGCCGATGACCCCCAAGCCCCGGCGTGGGTCCGGGAAGCAGCCGCGGCGGGCACGCTGACAACCACGGCCACCAAGTCGCGCGACATCTTCGATGTCTGGTTCGAGTCCGGCTCATCGTGGCACGCAGCGCTTCAACGGATGCAGGACGCCTGTCCGGCCGACCTGTACCTTGAAGGCTCGGACCAGCACCGCGGCTGGTTCCAGCTTTCATTGCTGCCGGCAGCCGCGGTCACGGGCCGGGCGCCCTTCCGCAGCGTGCTCACCCACGGTTTCATCGTGGACAAGGGCGGGCACAAGATGTCCAAGAGCGTCGGCAATGCGCTCGAGGTCGAGGACCTGCTGCGGGAGTTCGGCGCTGATGTCTGCCGCTGGTGGGTCAGCTCACTCAACACGGACCGTGACATCAAGATGGATGTCGAGTTTTTCAAGGTCGCCGGTGAGGAGTACCGCAAGGTGCGCAATACCATCCGCTTCCTGCTCAGCAACCTGCGCGACTTCGATGCCGGCGCAGCGGCCCTGCCGGGAGCGGATGAAGATGCGAGCGTTGATGCATGGGTGCTCGGTGAGCTCAACGGGCTCATCAGCACCGCCCGGCGGGCGTACGAGACCTTCGCCTTCCGCCATGCCCGGGCGGCAATCTTCAATTTCTGCAATGACACGATCTCGGCCATCTACGGCAATGCCGTCAAGGACCGCCTCTACTGCGATGCGCCCGACAGCCGCCGGCGCCGCCGCGCGCAGGCGACCATCGACCGGATACTCGGGGTGTTGATCCGATTGATCGCCCCGATCCTGCCGCACACCGCGGATGAAGCCTGGGCCATCTACCACAGTGAGACCGGCCGCGAACTCGAGCATGAAAGCGTTCATCTCGATCTGCTGCCTGAACCGGTCAGTGTGACCGTGGCTGCCGACTGGCCGCGGGTGATGCTGCTGCGCGAACAGGCGATGAAGCGGATTGAACAGCATCGCAGTGAACACGATATCGACAACCCGCTTGACCTCGGTGTACGGGTCGCAGCGCCCGATGCAGGTGATGGCGGGTGGCTCGACCGCTTCGACCCCGTGGACTTCGCCGACCTTTGCGCTGTCAGCCGCGCCGAGTTCCTGCCCGCCGGAAGCGCCCCTGCGATCGAGGTGGTCGACCTGCGCAATCAGCCGCGTTGCGAACGCTCATGGAAGCGCGATGGGACCGTCAAACCGCGCAGCGATGGAGGCCACCTCTCCGATCGTGATGCGGCGGTAGTGGGCGTTGAATGACAGGGAAAGCGCATGTAGCTGCACACAGGGTGGCATGGTCAGCAGCTTGCCGGGGCCGCAGCCGATGGCCATGGTGACCCGTGATCCGGGGGGCCGGGGGGATCGTATGCAGGCTTGGGTGGCATGGTCAGCAGCCGTCTTCGGCT
>PUNN01000377.1 GCA_003552605.1 Phycisphaeraceae bacterium | reverse complement strand
CCTCCTTGCATGGGTGTATGGTGGTCTGTCCGATGCCAGTCAAACGCACCAGATGCAAGGATATTTCGCGTTTTCTCGCGAAATCACAAAAAACATCAGTGAAAAGCTCGCTTGTTTAAGGGCTAGGCGCCTGCGGCGAGAGGCGCACCAACCCACTGCCCCCGAACAGGGTGGGCGCTTCGCGGCGCTCGCCCTTTTTTCATGGGACGCGTTGCTGCGGCCGGAGGCAGCACCCGGCTGTGTGGAATCATGCCATTGAGGGAAACCTCGCTTGCCATTGGTGCCGGTTTCTTCGATCTGACGGTCGGGTACACCAGCGGCGTGTACGCGATGTGATGAGATTTCTCGCCCGGATCGGTGGATGGCGCGGGGGGATGCCTTCGGGGGTGAGAGGGATACAATCCATCGACGGTGAGGCCGTTGCGGTCAGTGGACTTTCTGGTCGCGTCTGTGGAGGCGTGTGGTACTTGGCTCATTTCGGGGGTGAACATGAGGGCCCTGTGTATGGCAAGATTTAAAGGTGGATTCAACGGGCTGCTGTTCCGAGGCAGTGGGTGGATGGTCGCGGCGATGCTCGCGGCCGGGATGATCGCCATGGGCATCGCGGCGGGCCAGCGAGGTGATGCTGGCGGTGAAGGTGAGGCCAGCTCCGTCGCCGCGACGGCGGAGGGCCCGGGTGAAGCGGCGTCGCTGTGGGACCGGTTCATCGGCGGCGGGCAGGGTGCGGCGGTCTCGACCGATAACCCCGGTGACAATGGCAACGGTGACAGTGCTTCCAACGCCCTGCCCGAAACGGTCGAGGACCTGCGGCAATTGCAGCAGCGCACACGCGCGGTGGTCGAACAGGCCATGCCGGCGACGGTGGGCCTTCGCATCGGAAGTGCCCAGGGCAGCGGGGTGATCGTCAGTGCCGATGGCCTTGTGCTCACCGCCGGTCATGTCTCGGGCAGCCCCGGCCGCCGGGCGACGGTCATCCTGCACGATGGCACCCGGCTCGAGGGTGAAACGCTCGGCCGCAACCACGGCATGGACAGCGGGATGATCCAGATCACCGCCGACCCCCCGGAGGGCGATGAGTTCCCCTACGTTCCGCTTGGCCGCTCGAATGCCGTGGAGCCGGGCGGCTGGTGCGTGGCACTCGGCCATCCCGGCGGGTACGAGCGGGGCCGCGAACCAGTGGTCCGGCTTGGCCGGGTGGTGCGCAGCACGCGGCGGGTGATCTGGTCGGACTGCACCCTCGTCGGGGGCGACTCGGGTGGTCCCCTTTTCAACCTTGAGGGCGAGGTCATTGGCATCCACAGCCGCATCAGCATGAGCACGAGCGGCAACTTCCATGTGCCGATCGACACCTACCACGACACATGGGACCGGCTGGCCGAGGGTGAAGCCTGGGGTCTTGGCAGCGGCGAGCCGCGGGCGTTCCTTGGCGTGGCCGGTGAAGACCACCAGCGCGGCTGTCTGGTCACTCGCGTGCTGCCCAACACCGCCGCGGCGGAGGCCGGGCTCAGAGAAGGCGACATCATCACCCGCTGGGAAGGCCGCCGCATCCGCGGCATCGATGCACTGATCGAGGCTATCCGCGAGTCGAGCCCCGGTGATCGCATCGAGATCCGCTACCTTCGCGATGGTGAGCGAGCCACAGTGCGACTGGAACTTGGCAGTTTCGGCAGTGGCGATTGAACGTTTCAAACCACCAGAACACCGCATCCTCGAGAATCGGAAGACAACCCATGAGAGTCAGAATGCGTTGCGCCAACCTCACGCGTTGCCGGTTGATCGTGCCTGTGGCGGTCGTGCTTCTGCTCAGTGGCGGCGTGATTGCGCAGATGTTCGCCGGGTTAACACCGGATGAGTTGACCAGTGGCCGGAAGATGCTCAAGGCATTTGAACCGGTGGTCGAACCAGTGCTGCCGGCAACGGTTGAAGTGCATCATGGCGGCGATCGCATCGCACTGGGGCTGATCGTCAGTGCCGATGGCTATATTCTTACCAAGGCGAGTGAACTCGGTGATGCAGTCACCTGCCGTTTGAACGGCGGGCGGGAGTACGATGCCAGAGTCGTTGGCATTTCCGCCGACCATGACCTCGCCCTGTTGCGTATCGAAGCTGATGACCTGACCCCTGTACCGTGGCGCGAGACTGATGGCCTGAAGCTCGGCGACCTGGTCGCCACACCCGGGCCGGAAGGGCCATTGGCGGTGGGGGTGATCAGCGTCAAGCCCCGTCGTATCCCGCCGCGCTCCGGCATGCTCGGTATTCAGATGGGCACACCGGATGACGATGGTGTGCCTATCGACCTGGTCTTCGAGGGAAGCGGTGCCGAAGATGCGGGACTGCGTGTCGGCGATGTGGTGACCCACATTGATGATGAGAGGGTGACCTCGCGGGAGGAACTCGGTGATGCCGTCCGCAACCGGCGTGCCGGCGACACGATTACCGTGCGTTACCTGCGCAATGGGCAATCCCGGCAGACCGAGGCGCAGCTACGGGCCAACATCGCCGGCATGGGGCCCTCACGTGATGACCTGATGAACCGGATGGGCGGTGAGCTTTCAGTGCGCGCGGCGGGTTTTCCGCTGGCGCTTCAGCACGATACGGTGATCTCCCCCTCGCAGGCTGGTGGGCCCCTCGTCGACCTCGATGGCCGTGTTGTGGGGCTTAATATCGCCCGTGCCGGCCGCACGACGACCTATGCCCTGCCTGCGAGCGAGGTAAAGTCGGTTATCGAGAAACTCAAAGAAGAGCAGCATCTTGTCGACGTCGACGATGGGGAGGAGGTCGATGCCTCCATCGAGGACGCGCAGGACCAGGTGCAGTGAGACCGCTTCGGTTCCGGCATCCCCCTGATGCTTTCGGAGTAGACGGCACGTGGTGCCGGCCCCCGGCCCGTCGCCGGCTGAGGGCCGGATTGTGCTGAAGTTGAAAGTAGCCGGGATCGGGGGCCAAGTCTCTTGCCAGGCTGGAACTTCGCGCTGCGGGGATGAGGCCGGCGTGGTGGTTGTACAATGCCCCAACCGGGCACCCCGCCGAAGGGTGTCCGATGTTTGCTCTGGAGCGTGCGCATGGGCGGCCCGATCCCCGACCGCATCGATAACGTCAGCGTCACCTGCAAGGCGCAGGTCTATTTCGATGGCCGGGTCGTGGTGCATCAACTGCTCACCGCCGATGGCGATCGCATCGAGTTGTGGGCGATCCAGCCGGGCGAATACCGCTTCGGCAACGACCTTGCCCAGCGGTTTCGTACCATTGCCGGGCGGTTCCGCATCCGGCGCGGCGAGGATGCTTCCTGGACCTGCTGCGGCCCCGGTGACTGCTTCCATGTGCCCACCGCAAGTTCCTACCACGTGCAGGTGAAAGAGGGCCTTGTCGAACTGATCGCATCTAGCGATGAGGGACAAGTTTGAACGCGGGGAGCCGCACCCGGCCCCTCCGTCCCGGCCAGGGTGCATGATACTTCGTCTCCGGCTGCTTCCTGCTGCGAGCAAGCCGCCTCAGCCTGCCCGTGGCAGGGTCATGTTCCACCCCGCTTTGCTTCGCGCACCTGCTCGACAAGCTCGGCGGGGGCATCGAAGGTGAATTGCTCCGTCTCCCCGGTGATGGTCAGCGTCACCGTCATTTGCCCTTCGTCGAGGTCGTAGTAGCCCTCCGCCCGGCCAGGTTCCGCCCCGTTGCTGAGCACCGGCCCGGAAAACCGCAGATTGCTGCCTGATGCCCGAAAGCCCGAGCCTTCCCAACGAATGCGATCAACGGACAGGTCGGGGTGGCCGAATGCGTGCTGCTGGATTCCTTCATTGGTGCGTTCGAGTACCCACTGCTCAACGATCCGAATCTGTTCCTGGGGTGCACTGGCTGTGAAGTCGAGCCCGAGTTGGCTCGTCAACAACCACGTCGCCGCACCCACCACAATCAGCGCCAGGGCCCACATTTTCAGATGCGAAGCGAGTCCACCGCGGCGACGCCGCGTCGGCCCGATCGCTTCCCCACGGACGGAATCACCTGAAGATGCCCCTGCCCCAACTCCGCGAGCGGAACGCTCAGTTTCTGCGCTCGACGCTTTCCCGCTACCTGAATGCGGTGTGCGAGCGCGATCGGCGGG
>PUNN01000194.1 GCA_003552605.1 Phycisphaeraceae bacterium | reverse complement strand
TTTGTGGCCAGAGAAGGGTGGGTGGCATGGTCAGCGGCTGTCCGCAGCCGATGCCCATGCGAGCCCGGGCCGCCCCCCAGCCCCTCGGAGCCGCATGGCCATCAGCAGCCCCCGGAAACACGGCCGCTGACCATGCCCCCCGGCTTTTGCGTAACAGGCAACCCGCGAGAAGTGCCACGCACCCCTCATGTCGCCCCCCGCAGCAGGGCGAACGCATGTAGACGCGAAACCGGGTGGCATGGTCAGCGGCTTCCGGGGGGGTCCGCAGCCGATGGCCATGACGGCCTGTGATTGGGGGTTCGCCGCATGGCCATCAGCCGAAGACGGCTGCTGACCATGCCACCCAAGCTACATGCGTTCGCCCTGCCCCCCGCAGCCCGGTCGTGGTCGGTCCAACACGGTGGCACTACAATGCCGCGATCATGAACCAGAGCGACACACCTGTTGAAAATGTGGTCATTGTCGGCTCCGGCCCCGCCGGCTGGACGGCAGCCATCTACGCCGCGCGCGCCGCCCTCAACCCCCTCGTCTTTCCCGGTCGCGCTACCGGCAAGGACCTGATGCCCGGCGGCCAGTTGATGCTGACCACCGAGGTCGAGAACTACCCCGGCTTTCCCGACGGCGTCATGGGGCCGGACATGATGCAGACCTTCTTCCAGCAGGCCATGCGGTTCGGCACGCGGGTAGTCAGCGATGATGGTGTGCAGGGGCAGGATGACGCCAGCGGCGGGCTGTACATGCCGTATCAGAACGTCAAGAAGGTCGATCTGTCCCAGCGGCCGTTCCACATCGTCGGCGATGGCGGCTACGAGTGCCGGGCCCATGCCCTCGTGGTCGCCACCGGGGCGAAGGCCAACTGGCTCGGCCTTGACAACGAGCAGCGGCTCGCCCAGTCCGGTGGCGGTGTCAGTGCCTGTGCCGTCTGCGATGGGGCACTGCCGATGTTCCGTGACAAGGAACTGGCCGTCGTCGGCGGCGGTGATTCGGCGGTCGAAGAAGCCACCTATCTGACCAAGTTCGCCAGCAAGGTCTACATGATCCATCGCCGCGACAAGCTTCGCGCAAGCAAGATCATGGCCGACCGGGCGCTGAACAACCCGAAAATCGAAATGGTCTGGAACAGCGTTGTCGTGGATGTGCTCGGTGACGACATGATCGAGGCCATCCGCATCAGGGACACGCAGGATGGCAACGAGCGTGACATGGCGGTAGGCGGGCTGTTTCTCGCCATCGGCCACACGCCGATCACCGGCTTCCTCAACGGCCAGGTCGAGGCCGATGACAAGGGCTACCTCGTGCTGAAGGATACCTATCGCAGCACCACGAGCGTGGAGGGCGTATTCGCCGCCGGGGATGTGGCCGATTCGACCTACCGGCAGGCGGTGACGGCCGCCGGCATGGGCTGCAAGGCAGCCATCGATGCCGAGCGCTGGCTCGCAGAGCAGGGAATTGCGTGAAGCGCTGCGGCACTGCGTGCCATGGACCTGCGGGCGGGCATCGATGTTTGAAGCATTGATTCGGGGCGAATCGCCCCACGTGCCACAACCGGGCGCATGACACGCGCCGCGTAAGGCTTTTTGCTCCCTCTCCCCCCAGAAATTGGGCGAGGGGGGATAAAGGGCCGGTCCGCCAGCCGCGAGATATGTCATGCGCCCTCTGCCCTGCGGAGCCAAGGCCGAACCTTGCTCCATGCCAGCCGCGGGGGGATACTCGGTCCCTTGCGCCGGTGGCACCGGCACCTGTGACGGAGAGGACTTCAATGAGCCACGATCGTCAAGCCGGCCTCTTTCCACGCCCCGCGATCGACCGCCCGCCACGCCACGCCGATTGGGTCTGGGCCGTCGCCATCATGGCGGGCATCTTCGCGGCGTACCTGCTGCTTGCCGACGGCTCGACGCTGTTTGATCGTGATGAGCCGCGGTTTGCCCGGTCCGCCGTCGAGATGGTGCGAAGCGGGGACTACCTCGTGCCGCACTTCGAGGATGAACTGCGGCCGGACAAGCCCATCCTCATCTACTGGCTGATGTCGGTTTCGATCCACCTGTTCGGCGTGACCACGCTGGCGGTAAGACTGCCGTCGGTGCTGATGACGGCGCTGGCGGCGCTGGTGACCTTCTGGATCGGCCGGCGGCTTTACGGCCCACGGACGGGGCTGCTGGCCATGGTTGTCCTGGCCGCGAGCCCCCTGATGATGCTCGATGGGGGCGCGGCGATCTCAGACCCCCTGCTGCTTTTCACACTCACGCTCAGCTTTGCCGTGGCGCTGGTGGGACTGGAGCGCGGCTTTTCATGGCCATTGACGGTCGGGCTGGGTTTTACGCTCGGGCTTGGACAACTGGCCAAGGGGCCGGTGGCGCTGGCGGTGGTCGGGCTGGGGGTGCTCGCGGCCATCTGGCTGATGCCCCGGCCGGCGGCTTCGGCCGGTGATGGCGGTGAAGGTGAGGATGCCCCCGCGACCGGATACGACCGCCGCGATCGCCGACGGCAGGCGCTGCGCGTGCTTGCCGCAGGCGGGATCAGCGTGCTTATCTTCCTCGCTTGGGCAGTCCCGGCGAATATCGCCACCGGCGGCGAGTTCGCCCGGGAGGGGCTCGGCCGCCACGTCTTCGAGCGAATGGTCAGCCCGCAGGAAGGGCACGGCGCGGCGGATGTGTTCGGCTACCTCGCCCTGCTGCCTTTCTATCTGCTCGTGATCGCGATCGGCTTTCTCCCATGGGTGCTGATGCTGCCGGCCACGGCAAGGGCGCTGTGGCAGAACCGCCTGGGGGGCTCGGGGCACCGGGCGTTTCTCGCCGGGTGGTTCCTGCCGACCTTCATCATGATGTCTCTTGTGGCAACCAAGTTGCCGCACTATGTGCTGCCGGTATGGCCAGCCCTGGCGATCGCCGTGGCGGCCATGGTGCGGCTGGACCGCAGCGGGCAGGTCAGCGATGGCGACTGGACATGGCTCCGCCGCACGGCATGGGTGACCACCCCGGCAGGGTTGCTCGCACCGATCGGCTTGATCGTGCTGGTCTGGGGCGCCGGCTACGGTGGCTGGTTCGACCGTGAGGGCCAGCCATGGTCGCACCTGGCGGTTGAGATGGCACCGCCGCTGACGATCATGGCGACGATCCTCATGCTGCTGACGGTGGGGGCGGCGTGGCTGCTGCGGCGGGGTGAACTGCGGTCGGTCGCGGCGGTGATGCTCGCGGCGATGGCCGCGATGCTGGTGGTCCTGGCCACATGGGCGCTGCCGGTGTTCGACACCTTCAAGGCGGCGCCCCCCATTGCCCGCACGATCGAGCAGCGAGGCGAGCCCTACAGCACCGATGCACCGATGGCGGCCTTCGGCTACAACGACCCGACCCTTCGCTTCTACGCCGACCGCCGCGAGCCCATCGAATTGCTAGGCTCGATCGAGGCGGTGCAGGCGTGGCTGGATGAGCCGGAGCCGGGCGTGCTCGTGGGCGACCGCGAGGCGCTGATGCCGGCGCTGGTCGGGGCCGAGCAGCGCGGCTTCGAGACGGCCATGCCGCGGGAGGGCCCATCGCTGACCTCCCGCTCGGGCAACCCATGGATAACGATGGCCGTCATCTTCCGACTGCCCCCGGACGCCACACCGGACACCCGCCACGGGATCGATCAAGCCCTCGATGAGCTTGCCCCCGCCCCGGCACCGACGCCGCGGCGATGAAGGGACCGGCGTGATCACGGAATGCGGGGGGCTGAACGGTGATTCGGGACAGACGACGGGGGCTACAAATACCGCGCTCATCGAGGTGCGTGGCATGGCTGACGCGCCAATTCTGGCAGTCTGAATCGTACTCCGGAGCAGCCGTTCACACGCCGCCGGGTCGCGGAGGCCGGCAGTCATCACGCGATGTTGGGGACATGACACATGTGGCGGGGTCCCTTTGTAGCCAGAGAAGGTTGGCTGCCTGCGTCAGCGGCTTCCGGGGGTGTCCGGGGGCTTCCGGGGGTGTCCGCCAGGGCGAACGCATGTAGACGCGAAACCGGCTGGCTGCGTCAGCGGCTTCCGGGGGTGTCCGCAGCCGATGGCCATGACGGCCTGTGATTGGGGGTTCGCCGCATGGCCATCAGCCGCCCCCGGAAAG
>PUNN01000269.1 GCA_003552605.1 Phycisphaeraceae bacterium | reverse complement strand
CTCCCGACGGATGCGGTCGTTGGCCTGTGAGAGCTGGCGGATCAGCAGCTTCTGCTTCACGGTGCTGCCGACAAGGTTGGCCCGCATCACCGCATCTTCAAGTGCCCGGCCCATCTCGTAGTGATCGGACTCGAACAGCATCACCGCCCAGTTCAGCGGCTCGCCCTCATCGAAAAGCGGAATGGCCAGCAGGGCGCCGAAGGGCGTGAGAAAATCGCCCAGAACCGGGTCATCCTTCACATCAAGCTCATCGATCACGACCGGTTGTGCCGCGGCGATGATCCGGCCGAGCAGGCCGCCTTCATGCACGGGGAGGCTGTCGTGCTTGATCCACGGGTTCTGCGCCTGTTCTGCTGCGGCGGCTTCGGCGAAGCTGCGATACTGCCGGGTGATACGGTATTGCCCGGGTTCGAGCCCGCGGGTCGACAGCGAGATATAGCCCCGCTCACCGCCGAGGGCGACGATGCCGCGGCTGAGGATGCCAAGCACCTGTTGCGGATCATCGCACCGGCTCAGCTCTCGCAGCATCTCGAGCAGCGTGGCGATACGCGGGTCATTGGCCGTGTGGATCAACTGCATCGGGGCCCATCATACACCGGCTGCGAAGGTGAAACAGCGGGCGGCAGGCACGCGCAGGGCAAGCGCGTGTCGCTCGGCTGGCTGCGTCAGCAGCCGTCTTTCCGGGGCGGCTGGTGGCTATGGGGCGAACCGCCCATCACAGGCCGTCATGGCCATCGGCTGCAGACACCCCCGGAAGCCGCTGACCATGCCACCCGGTTTCGCGTCTACATGCGTTTGCCCTGCAGGTACACGTAGGGCAAGCGCGTGTCGCTCGGCTGGCTGCGTCAGCAGCCGTGTTTCCGGGGGCGGCTGGTGGCCATGGGGCGAACCGCCCATCACAGGCCGCCATGGCCATCGCCTGCGGACAGCCGCTGACCACCCCACCCCACTCGGGAGCTACATTCATATGCCCTCCAGCACGCGGTGTATCTTCCATCGCCGCCGATGAGCCACGCTCAGGCCGTCGGCAGGCCTGCCTTCCACCGCCCGCAACCGGGCAGGCCGTGCCTCCACGACCTCGCCGCGCGTGTAATCCGGCCCGCAGTGCGTACCTGCCAATCTTGAACCTCGACACCAGAGACCCCCCGCGCGTGTCAAAGGACCGCTATACTCCACCACCATGAAGCTCGCTCACATCACCGACATGCACCTGCGCCACCACCTGCCGGGCACACCGCCGCAGGCCAAGCGGCACAGCCGCGACATGCCGCAGATGTTTGCCGCCGCGCTGCAACAGATCGTGGAAAGCGGTGCCGAGGCCATTGCCGTCACCGGTGACCTCTTGGATGTGCCCGAGTTTCTTATCGCCCCGATCCCCGATTTCCCCGCCGTCGATGAGGTCGACTGGCAACGGCGGGTGCTTGCCGACTACGAGCTTGTACGCAGCGCGCTCGAGGCCACCGGCCTGCCGTGGATGGTGCTGCCGGGCAACCACGATCATGAAGGGCTCATGTGGCAGGTCTTCGATCACGGCGCTGATGTGCTCGATGTCGCGGGGGTGCGGCTCGTGCGCTTCATCGACCGCGAGCATGAATGTCACATCCCCCGGCGATATGATCCTTCACGCAGGCGTTGGGAGCAGATGCTTGCCGATGAAGGCGGCCCGTGGCAGGTGCATCTTCAGCATTACGTGGTCACCCCGCCGCTGAACGAGCACTACCCGCACACCTACGAAGAGGGTGAGCACATCGCCCGCCACACCGCCGCGAGCGGCCGCGTTTCGCTCAGCCTCAGTGGCCACTACCACCCGGGCACGGACGTCGTCGGCAGGGGTGGGATGCATTTCACCACCGCGCCGGCTTTCTGCCAACCCCCGTTCATCTGGCGGCTGTACGAGATCGATGAGCAGCGTGGTGAGGTCACGATGCAGAAGCATTCGCTCGGCGCCGCGAGGCGGCGCCTGCGGTCGGCGGTGTTTGTCGACCGCGATGGCACCCTGTCCGAGCCGGCCTCCTATCGTGGCGGCGCGGCGGACTTCCGCATGCATCCCGGTGCCGGCCGCGCCCTGCGAGCGCTTGGCGAGGCCGGCTTCGTTCGCATCATGGTCTCGAGCCAGAACGCCGTCGGCCGCGGCTTCTACCCGCGGCGGGTGGTGGACATGACCAACGACCACCTCGCCCGTGCCCTTGAGCAGGAAGGTGGCGCCATCGATGGCATCCGCTACTCGGCGAGCGAGCCCGACCCGGCCCGGGCGGTACTCGCCTCCTCTCTCGACCACAGCCGCGCCAAGCCATCACCCCGGCTGCTTCATAGTGCTGCGGAACATCGCCGCCTCGACCTCACCCGGTCGTTCCTGATCGGCGACCGCCTGACCGACATCGAGGCCGCGCTCGCCGCGGGCGTGCAACCGATCCTCGTCCGCACCGGCCGCGGCGGCGATGCTGAACCCCGCGCCCGCGAAGCCGCCCCCGACCTGCCCGTGGTCGACGACATCACCGCCGCGGCGGCGCTGATCTGTCAGCGGGTGGGCAAAGAGGGATAGCAAGCACCGCGGCGAGGCGCATCTGCCACGCCGGCGCCAATGGCGATCGAGAGACACTCACCCCGGCCCGACCCCGGAAAAGCCGGGAAAGCAACTGACACACCCGTTTCACTTTTGCACGGGCCAACACGGGCACGGCGGGGGGGATGGGTTTGCCACAGAGGATGCGGAGGACGCAGAGGAGGAGGGCACGGGGCAGAAGCATCATGCGCGGCGATGGCTGGGGGGCTGCGCCTCGCCTGCGCCGCCTTGGCCTGCCGCTCATCGGTGGTAGAATACTGCGGTTATGCGGCGATTCGGCCGCGCTTCGCTCCTGCTCTGTACGCCGATGACGGGCAAGTTGTTGAAGGCTGGCCCGAGGAATGGAAGTCATGAGGGAGCCGAGAACAACCTCGGAAAGGAAATGAGATGTTCCATAGGACAGCGTATCCACGCATCGTGGGAGGCGATGTGATCCTGATGACATTGTGTGCCCTTTGCCTCTCGTCGACCACGACGATGGCAAACAGTTATCAGATGCCACAGCCACGAGACCATGTGCTGTTTTATAGCGAACACGAGTTGGACGTATGGATCGTCGGTCCAGATAAGACCAGGATGGCCATTGGTGATATGCCGTCGGCTGAGCCAATACGAATTCCAAAGGGTATTCAGTGGGGGGTCACCCCACGCCGCAACACGACACTGTCTGAAATACTTGAAGTTGTTCGGGAACATGGAGTGCCGGGACTGCGTCTCGCTCGCTCCGGACTCAGCACGGAAGATATCAGACAACTCAGAACCACTCCCGGTCTCTCGATTCTCGATCTTTCCCACTCGCCATTACCAAGGGGAGCGGTATTGGATTTACACTGGCTTGGACATGTCGAGAGACTGTACCTCTCACTCACACAACTGACCGATGATGACATGCTTCTTCTTGGAGCGATATCCTTTACAGGACTGAAACATCTAGATGTGAGCATGAATGATGTGAGTAACCGGGGCGTGCGCGCATTGGGAGGCCATACAATGCTTCGGTCACTTGATATGTCGTTTACGGCAGTTGATGATGGAGCCATGAGTACGGTGGCTCAATGGCCAAAACTTGAGGTGCTGAATCTGGGATATACCCAGATCACGGACAATGGTATGTTATTGCTTGGCAGGAACGGTTCAGCGGAGCTGGCCGACCTGAACCTTGAATCGACGGAGATTACGGATGAGGGAATAGAGCACCTCGCGGAGTTTGAGGCGTTGCGGCGTGTGAATCTGAAGGATACCGATATTACGGAACAGGCAGGCCCTCACTTCGAGGATATGACAGAGCTGGAAATGCTTGATTTGAGAAACACCAAAGTTGGTGACGAGACGCTGCGCGCCCTGGCTGGCCTGGAACATCTGGAAAAGCTTCGCCTGGCGGGTACTCATGTGACCGATGAAGGAGTGTCCGCGCTGAAAGAGACAGGCTCGTTAGGAACCGCGCGAAAATAAAGCAAACACTTTTCGATCGGATGGCCGATCTTTGGGGCATGCAGGATGCAACAACCATAGGACGGATCCGTGACAACTATCAACGGATGGCACCG